>JAHELA010000003.1:26926-29802 GCA_024644425.1 Nitrosomonadaceae bacterium | reverse complement strand
AGTGTAATGGTTGAAAATAAGCTAATACTTATAATCTTTGATGTACGTAAAATGCTGAGCCTAAAAGAAATTTCTAAATTATTCCTGTGCCCAACTTTACGCCCAACAAGTAAATGGGTCAGCGCAACCACAGTAATACTTTGTATGATTAAGCGTTATCACCACACAAAAGTAAAAACCTATCCTAATCGGATGTCTATAAATCTCAGATATGCAGAAACTAACTAAGGTAAAAACTAGAAGTTTGCTAGAATATGCCCCTGATAGGCTCTAAATGTAATCTTTGTTATGTAACTTTATATATAAATAGCTGTACCAGCAGAATTTAGAATAATGTAATGTTTTAATTTAGTGTTTTCTTTTTACCCATATCTATCAATTTCATATTCGTATATTTATGTCTCAATTCCGGAAAAATATAATAAATCCTAGCCATATATTAAGATTATTATGTACGAGTGGGATTCTTGCACTCTGCTGGAGTTTATCTGTAATGGCAACGCAACTACGCCCAGAAATCGAGACCTTTATTACTAGAATGGTAGAACGTCATGGGTTTGAAGAATCCGATCTTAAAAACATATTTAATAAAACGAGATTTCAACCGGCTATTATCAGTGCAATTTCCCGTCCAAGCACATCTAAACCATGGCATGAATATCGTCCTAATTTTGTTAATTCGAAACGCATTAGAGACGGCGTTACCTTCTGGAATAACAATTCTAGGACTCTAGAACGGGCAAGTAAGAAATTTGGTGTCCCCGAAGAAATTATAACAGCAGTAATTGGGGTAGAAACCTTTTATGGAACACGAACTGGCAGGCATCGTGTGCTAGATGCGTTGACCACCTTAGCGTTTAACTATCCAAGGCGGGCTGAATTCTTTCGTGACGAATTGGAGCAGTACTTGTTACTTACTCGAGAGCAGGGCACTAGTACATTCAGTATTAAGGGTTCCTACGCTGGTGCAATAGGAATTCCACAATTTATGCCTAGTAGCTATCGAAACTATGCAGTAGATTTCGATAATGATGGCAAGATTGATTTATCAGGTAATGCTGCTGATTCGATAGGTAGTGTGGCCAATTATTTGACAGCTCATGGATGGGAGGTTGATGGTCCAGTAGCAGCTCGTGCACATATTAGTGGTGACAAGCCAGACCAGGCTTTGGTAAAAGGATATAAGCCTCTCCACACAATGGAGAAAATGAGAAAACTTGGAATTACACCATTGATAGATGTTCCTTCTAACCGACAGGCTATGCTGATCGAACTAAAAAATGACAGTGAAATGGAATACTGGGTAGGCTTCAATAATTTCTACGTCATCACTCGCTACAATCGCAGCTTTCGTTACGCTATGTCAGTACATCAGTTATCGGAGGAAATTCGCGCTGCACGTAATAATAAAGACGCCCTTTAATTGTGACAAAATTTATAAAAAGACAGGATACAAAAATTACAGCGTAGATTGACTGAATGCCACTACATGGTCTACTTCTAGTTTAATACCGATATTTTCGCCAACGGCGTGATTATGATGACTTGGCACCAATGATAGTGCAGTGCCACCCCCAGGTAAACGTAGTGTATATAAAATCTCGGCTCCACGAAAAGCTTTGTGTTCTACTTTTGCCTGTAAAGAACTTGCATCATCATGCACTATATCATCCGGACGTACCAATACATCAACGTAACACCCCTCACTACATACAAGGCAGTCCGCGGTGCATTGATGAGAAATATCTGCAATAAGAATTCCCAGCTCAATCTCGACATGGCATGGGTCAAGAACTTTTCCAGTAAGAAATACACCCTGTCCTACAAAATTTGCAACAAATCGGCTAGTGGGACGATGATAAAGATTGTATGCAGTATCCCATTGTAATATTTTACCTTGATACATGACGCCAATCTCGTCTGCAATAGCAAAAGCTTCATTCTGATCGTGGGTTACAAGAATTGCTGTAGTACCTTGGCTTTTGAGAATTTCGCGTATCTCTAAACTCAAGCGCTCGCGTAGATTCACATCAAGATTAGAAAAAGGTTCATCCAGCAGCAACAAATCAGGTCGGGGAGCCAATGCACGCGCCAACGCTACACGCTGCTGCTGACCCCCGGAAAGTTCATGAGGGTAACTGTTTGCCACATCAGTTAAACCTACCGTCTGAAGCATTTCGTTCATACGATGCATACGCTCTGCATGAGTCAAGCGATGTAGGCCAAATTCGATATTAGAAGCTACAGTAAGATGTGGAAATAGCGCATAATCCTGAAACACCATTCCAATATTCCGCTTTTCAGGTCGTAAAGAAAATCCAGAATGATTCACCTTCACATCGTTCACCAAAATTTCGCCTGCAGATATTGGCTCAAAACCAGCAATACAACGTAAAACAGTAGTCTTCCCACATCCACTCGGTCCTAAAAGACAACCAATCTCTCCCTTTTTAAGTGAAAATGACAAATTATTAACAACTAACTGATTACCGTATGATAGGCATATATTTGATAACTGAAGTAGCGAAGTATCCATAAAATTATTTTTCAATTTGCTTTGTAAGCAATATTATTGGGATCAGCCCTGCTATTACTAACGCTACAGCAGGCAAAGCTGCTTGCTCCCACTCCCCTTCAGAAGTTAGTTCGAAAATTCGTACTGCAAGCGTGTCCCAGCCAAAAGGTCTAGTCATCAATGTAATAGGCATTTCTTTCATAACATCTACAAATACTAATGTAACAGCAGTAAAAATTCCCCCTTTTAGGATGGGCAGATGAACACGCTTTAACATATTCCATCCATTTAACCCAAGCCCCATTGAAGCTTCATCAATACTTAAAGTAATACGTTGCATGGCGCTATCTATAGGACTATG
>JAHELA010000003.1:25326-26826 GCA_024644425.1 Nitrosomonadaceae bacterium | reverse complement strand
CAACGAAGCAAGTTGAGAAGCTGCAGATAAAGAAAACATGCTGAACCATGCTTTATAGATAGCTGTTGTGAAAGTATCGTAATTAAATACTGCTACTGTTCCAAAATCCGCTAAAGTTTCCATAAGAACAAGCATCGCTCCACTTACTATCCATGGACGGGCCATTGGTAACACTACCTTGAGAAACCCTCTTGTACGATTGAATCCTAGCGATTGAGCGGCCTCTAAAGAACGCTTTCCCTGGGTAAGAAACGCATTGCGTGCTAGCAAATATACATAGGGATAAAAAGCAAGAGTCATGACAATAATAACGCCAAATCTACCTCTGACATTTGGGAACCAAATTAACTCTGGGCCCATCCAAGATCGTAAAAATGTTTGTACAGGACCGGTAAAATCAAATATGCCTAGAACAACAAATGCCATGACATATGCGGGAATAGCAAGTGGTAATAATAGCCCCCAAGAAAGAAATCTTCTTCCAGGAAACTCGCACACTCCAGTGAACCAAGCTAAACTCACACCTAGTAAAGTGGAGCAAATAGCCACTCCCAACGCAAGCCAAAAAGTATTCTCCAACAAACTAGGTAAAGTGGTTTCTACCAAATGCTTCCAAACATCTCCTGCAGGAGTAAGAAATGACAAGATAATAGTGCCTACAGGAATAAGCACCAAAATAGCTACAAGAATAGATATGAAACGCCAGCTTAAAATAGTTAGAAAGCTATAAGATGGGTAAATAGAAGAACCTGTTTCCGTACCGCCACGATCTGATCTCACATTGTTTGTTTCAAACATTACCTATCGTGCCTTACCGATAGCCTGATCGATCCATTAGCTTTACAGCTTCGGTTTGTAATTCCCCTGCTGAGACGACATTCATCTTATTTTGCTTAAAACTCCCCCACTTCATCACTATTGAATCGGGTTTTATTTTTGGATTTGCGGGATACTCCATGTTTATATCCGCAAACAGATTCTGCGCCTTTCTAGATGATAAAAACTCCAATAACTTAATTGCAGCATGTTTATTTTTAGCATTCTTAGTAATACCTGCACCTGAAATGTTAACGTGAACACCACTTCCATCTTGATTAGGCCAGAATATGGCTAATGGTAAACTGGGATCTTTTTCAATTAATCGACCATAGTAATAACTATTAACAATGGTCACATCACATTTCCCTGCAGCAACAAATTCCATTGCCTTAGTATCATTTGGCAAGGGGTCTGTTGCGAGATTAGCAACCCAACCCCTCACAACTTGTTCAGATCTAGTTTTACCATGTTCTGCAATCATCATTGCTACCAATGACTGGTTATATACTTTTTTAGATGTACGTAAGCATAAGCGCCCTTTCCACTTTGAATTAGCTAAATCTTCATAAGTAGATAAGTCAGAAAGTTTAACTGTACGAGTATTGTATACAATAGTTCGTGCTCGCACTGACAAGCCAAACCATTGCTTCTGTGGATCACGTAGGTGAGCAGGTATATTTG
>JAHELA010000003.1:0-25226 GCA_024644425.1 Nitrosomonadaceae bacterium | reverse complement strand
AAAATGGGAATTCAATGTTTATGATACGTACAATTATTAGGGTGCACATTGTACTTGGACTATTCATTTTGCCATCAATTTTAGCAGCCAACCAAACTATTCTTGAAGTAATACACCTAAAGCACCGCACCGCGGATGAAATGATTCCTCTTATCCAACCCTTCTTAGACGAACAAGGTGCATTGAATGGTATGCGAGGGCGACTTATCATCCGTACAACACCAGATAATTTGCGGGAAATCAAACAACTTCTGAATGAAATCGATTTAGCTCCACGTCGCTTAATACTAACTGTAAAGCAAAATGTAGACCGCGCAACTGCACGAAGCTTACTTAAACTTTCTGGAAATGTCGGCACAAAGGAAATACGAATAAAGATCCCAGGTAGAAGCGCCGCCAGAAAACGTGGCCTGATTATTGATAATAAATATGGAGATAATAGAGTAAAAATCCAAGCACTTAATCGTCAGAAATTGGAAAACGATAGAAACACACAGTACGTACAAGTGTCGGATGGCGGCTATGCTTCTATTCATATGGGAGAATCATTACCACTACCTATACGTAATACAATCGATACGCCTCAAGGAACTCAGGTAATCGAAAGTGTGCAATATCGTGATGCAACTACTGGCTTTATTGTAGTGCCTCGTGTAAATGGTAGGCGAGTAACCTTAGAGATAAGTCCCCAACGTAACAGTCCTAATCGCCAGTTTCCTGGTGCTGTTAATACTCAACAAATTGTAACTTCTGTTTCAGGTAGGCTGGGAGAATGGATAGACCTAGGCGGTTTGGAAAAATACAAATTCAACCAAACTTCCAGCCCAAATACTCCACATAGTGGCATGATCACCAATGAGCAACGTACAGTACTAATAAAAGTCGAAGAAGCTAACTAGTTTCTTCGACTAACAAAAGTATGGTAATAGCTAGGTATTGTTTTTATAAAACTGCAGCAGCTTCTTCCTCAAACTGTAACTTTACTTTACCTTTGGCATCTACATCTACAGTTACTTTCCCACCGTTAGAAAGACGCCCAAATAACAATTCATCTGCCAAAGCACTACGGATAGTGTCTTGAATAAGACGAGCCATAGGACGTGCACCCATGAGAGGATCGAACCCATCTTTCGCAAGGTATTCTCTCAATGCATCTGTAAAAATTGCCTCTACTTTTTTCTCGTGTAACTGCGTTTCTAATTGCATCAGGAATTTATCTGCTACTCGTAAAATTACATCCTTTTCAAGCGCTGCAAATGAAATAATTACATCTAATCGATTGCGAAATTCTGGCGTAAACATACGCTTGATATCTGCCATCTCATCGCCTGCTTGGACTGATTTATTAAAACCAATAGAAGATTTAGCAAGTGATTCAGCTCCGGCATTTGTAGTCATAATGATCACCACGTTCCTAAAATCTGCCTTACGCCCATTATTATCAGTCAAAGTGCCATGATCCATCACTTGTAATAGAATGTTGTAAATATCAGCGTGTGCCTTTTCGATCTCATCCAATAACAAGACTGAATATGGTTGCTTGATAATCGCCTCGGTGAGCAAACCTCCTTGATCAAAACCAACATACCCTGGTGGCGCACCAATTAAGCGGGATACTGCATGATGCTCCATGTATTCAGACATATCAAAACGGTGTAATTTGATACCCATTGCATAGGCTAACTGGCGCGCAACTTCGGTTTTACCTACTCCCGTCGGCCCAGAAAAAAGAAACGAACCAACTGGTTTTCGTGGATTACCTAAGCCACTTCTAGCCATCTTGATTGCCGCTGCTAACGCATTGATAGCTTTATCTTGCCCAAAAACCATAGTTTTCAAATCACGGTCAAGTGTTTTCAACGCATTACGATCATTATTAGAAACACTTCGCGGCGGAATTCGCGCTGCTTTCGCAATAACATTCTCTATCTCATGTTTACTAATAACTTTGCGTTGCTTCGATTTTGGCAAAATTCTCTGAGCTGCACCTGCCTCGTCAATTATGTCTATTGCCTTATCCGGTAAATGTCGATCATTTATAAAACGCGCCGATAATTCTGCCGCTGTTGTAAATGCAGTTGCGGTGTATTTAACACCATGATGCGCTTCATAGCGAGATTTTAGGCCACGTAGAATGGTAACGGTCTCATCAACGCTAGCTTCTGGCACATCAATTTTTTGGAAGCGCCTTGAAAGAGCGTGGTCCTTCTCGAAAATCCCTCTATGTTCGCTGTACGTAGTAGCGCCGATACATCTTAACTGACCAGAATTAAGCATTGGTTTGAGTAAATTAGAGGCGTCAAGTGTTCCACCTGACGCAGCACCTGCACCTATCAATGTATGAATTTCATCAATAAACAAGATAGCATTAGGATCCTCAAGTAATTGTTTTAGTATTGCTTTCAGGCGCTGCTCAAAATCGCCACGATATTTTGTACCAGCAAGTAGTGCGCCCATATCAAGAGAGTAAATCTGATGGTGAGCAAGAGCATCTGGTACTCCACACTCTGTAATTTGCCGTGCTAAACCTTCAGCTATAGCTGTTTTACCAACTCCTGCTTCACCCACCAAAAGAGGATTATTTTTGCGGCGCCGACATAATGTTTGTATCACACGCTCTAGTTCTTTTTCACGCCCAATCAAAGGGTCAATTTTTCCGGCAAGCGCCTGAGTATTAAGATTTATAGTGTAAGTATCGAGCGCTCCTCCTACACTCAATTCCTGATCTACATCACTTTCACTTTCAATTTTACTTCCGCTTCCTTGAGGAACTTTACTAATTCCATGAGAAATATAATTGACAACATCAAGCCGAGTCACACCCCTCTGGTGCAGAAAATAAACTGCATGAGAGTCTTTTTCGCCAAATATTGCCACCAATACATTTGCACCGGTTACTTCTTTCTTGCCTGATGATTGGACATGCAGGATTGCACGCTGAATTACACGCTGAAATCCAAGCGTTGGTTGCGTGTCAACTTCCCCACTACCACCTACAATTGGTGTGTTCTCCGTAACATGTCCAACTAAACACTTCCGCATTTCGTGAATGTCAACCGAACAGGCACGTAGTACTTCAGCTGCAGTATGGTTATCTAACATTGCTAATAATAGGTGCTCTACCGTAATAAACTCATGGCGTTTCTGTCTAGATTCGACAAATACCATGTGCAAACTTACCTCAAGCTCTTGAGCAATCATTTTAAGTTTCCTCCATCACACACTTTAGTGGATGCTGATGCTTCCTAGCAAATGTAGTCACCTGTTTAACTTTTGTAATAGCTACATCGCTTGGATAGATGCCACAAACACCAACGCCGCCTTTATGGACTTGTAACATAATTTGTGTTGCCTGTTCTTGGCTCTTAGAAAAAAAAGTCTTTAATACCATTATCACAAAATCCATTGGAGTAAAGTCATCATTCAATAAAATTACTTTAAACATTGGTGGCGGCTTGATTTTACTCTTCTTAACCTCCAGTACAACGTCTTCTTGTTCCTTTATTGCCATGAATCTAACCTGCCTACTCATCTGTTGAGAGAATATCGCTCAAACAAATTCTGACTAACATATCTTACTAACATATACTTGTCGATTACGGCAAAAATTTCAAGTCTCTTGAGAAAATAATTATGTTGCAATTTTAAAAATATAGAATGACTACTTGACTTTAGCACCAGATTTGAGTAAAAGTAAAACTGGAGTTTGGCTTCAAGTTTTCTGCAGTACCGGTTACAGCCGTTTGCGGTCTTGAAACTCAAACAGTGTTCGGGTTTCAGGCCCGGTTTTTTATAGGATAGGAAAAATGGCAGCAGGAACAGTTAAATGGTTCAATGACTCTAAGGGTTTTGGTTTTATTACTCCCGATGACGGTAGCGAAGATTTATTTGCACACTTCTCCGCAATTAATATGTCAGGCTTCAAAACGCTCAAAGAAGGTCAGAAAGTTAGTTTCGAAGTTACCCAAGGACCAAAAGGCAAACAAGCATCAAATATTCAAACTCCCTAACGATTCACAACTGGTTTAGTAGTACCTCATTCAAGTAGTACCTCAATCAGTTTGTATCTCAGGATTTAGGCCCCTTGACAATTTATGTCATGGGGCTTCTTTACTTTGATGAGCTTATACTAGTTCAACTCATGTGTTCAACTAAAGCCTGGCCAAATGTTGAACATGATACTTTCTGTGCGCCAGTCATCTGCCTTGCCAAGTCATACGTTACAATTTTAGCTTGTATAGTTTTTTCCATTGCACGAATTATTAGATCGGCGGCTTCAATCCAGCCCATATGTCTCAACATCATTTCTGCAGACAAAATAATTGATCCCGGATTAACCTGATCTTTGCCTGCATATTTTGGCGCAGTACCATGAGTTGCTTCAAACATAGCTATTGAATCATTCAAATTAGCACCAGGAGCCATACCAATACCTCCTACCTGTGCTGCAAGAGCATCAGAAATATAGTCTCCATTTAGATTCAAAGTAGCAATTACATCATGTTCCTCAGGGCGCAGCAAAATCTGTTGTAGAAATGCGTCAGCGATCATATCTTTGATAATAATTCCACCTTTGTTCTCTGATAAAACCATCCATGGCCCCCCTTCAAATGGCTCGGCACCAAATTCTTTTGCTGCTAATTCATACCCCCAATTCTTGAATGCCCCCTCTGTAAATTTCATAATGTTACCCTTATGCACCAATGTAACTGACCGCTGTTTATTATTTATTGCATACTGAATAGCCTTTCGCACTAACCTTTCTGTTCCATCCCTTGATACTGGCTTTATGCCAATACCGGATGTTTTTGGAAAACGTATCTTAGTGACGCCCATTTCCTTTGTTAAAAAATCGATAATCTTGTTAGCTTCTTTTGATCCAGATTCCCATTCAATACCAGCATAAATATCTTCGGAATTTTCACGAAAAATTACCATATCAGTCTTTTCGGGAGCTTTTAGTGGGCTTGGCACACCTTGGAAATAACGTATTGGGCGTAAGCACAAAAATAAATCTAGTTTTTGGCGTAAAGCAACATTGATAGAACGAATCCCACCACCTACAGGCGTCGTTAATGGGCCCTTGATAGAAATCACATACTCCTTTGCAGCTTGCAATGTCTCATCTGGTAACCACACATTTTCCCCGTATACATGCGTGGATTTTTCGCCAGCATAAATTTCCATCCAAGATATCTTACGCCTACCACCATATGCAACACTAACAGCTGAATTCACGACTTTTCGCATCACTGGGGTAATGTCTACACCAATGCCATCACCTTCAATATATGGAATAATCGGACAATCCGGCACAATTAAAGAAAAATTTTTGTTAATACAGATTTTCTCACCTTCATCTGGTATCTTAATGTGCTGGTACATGGTCATGTGAACTCCCAAAAGTATTTTTAATGTATTAAATTGTAGAAATATGCACTATTTTACCTGTCTTTTAGTGAGAAACATTGAAGCACTTAATAATTTTCACTTTTTTTATTTTTTCGCGAAAGAAAGAATAAATTTTATCTGCTACAAATATATCTAACCTTTATATTACCCGCATTCTCATTTCTTTCTCCTGGTCAAGAAGCTAAAATACAGCATATCATTACCAACATACTTCACATAAATTATTCGTTATCAGTTGCAGCTCTAGTTCATTTAATTTTATTTGATAGGGATTCACTGAAACTCATGATCTGGAAACCAAATGTAACCGTTGCGGCAGTTATTAAACAAAACGACAAATACTTACTTGTTGAAGAACAAACAAATCATGGAATATTATTCAATCAACCAGCCGGGCACTTAGAACCTAACGAGTCTATAGTCGATGGTGTAATCCGAGAAACACTAGAAGAAACAGGCTACACTTTCACTCCACAATCGTTACTGGGAATTTATAGATGGCACTCACACCATAATGATACAATTTATTTGCGTTTTGCATTCTCCGGTACAGTTGACAAACATGACCATAATCGAAAATTAGATTATGGAATAATACGTGCAACATGGTTCAACATAAATGAAATACATGACTTATCTCACCGCCATCGCAGCCCTTTAGTTATTAAATGTATCGAAGATCACTTGGCTGGTAAACATTATCCCTTAGAAATTCTTACTCATTTCGATTAAAGAATGAAAAAACAACGCATTGTAATTGGTATGTCAGGTGGTGTTGATTCTTCAGTTGCCGCCCTGCTACTTAAGAAGCAGGGCCATGAAGTTGTTGGTCTATTCATGAAGAATTGGGAAGATGATGATACAGATGAGTATTGTTCATCTAGAGAAGATCTAATCGATGCTGCATCAGTCTCCGACATAATTGGATTTCATCTTGAAGCAGTGAATTTTTCTGCTGAATATAAAGAAAAGGTGTTCAGCAAATTCCTTACTGAATACCAAATTGGAAGAACGCCAAATCCAGACGTGTTATGTAATGCTGAAATTAAGTTTAAAGCATTTCTCGACCATGCTATCAAACTTGGAGCTGACTATATTGCTACTGGACATTATGCACAAACGAGAAAACTAAATGGAATGTACCAACTACTAAAAGCTGAAGACGGGACTAAGGATCAAAGTTACTTTCTCTATCGTCTTAACCAGAAACAGTTAAACAGCACATTATTTCCTATTGGGCATCTATATAAACGTGAAGTACGTAAAATTGCACAGGAACATAAATTACCGAATTTCTCTAAGAAGGATAGTACTGGTATATGCTTTGTAGGTGAGCGCCCATTTAGAAAATTTCTTAGTCGCTATTTACCACATAAACCAGGAGAAATACAAACTCAAGATGGAAGAATACTGGGAGAACATATTGGTTTGATGTATTACACTATTGGACAACGACAAGGATTAGGTATAGGAGGAAGTAAGAAGAGTTCTGGCAAACCGTGGTTTGTCTTAGAAAAAAATATGCAAACCAATACTCTGATTGTAGTACAAGGCCACGATCATCCTAAACTATTTCAGCCTACACTGACAGCAACTGATCTTTCATGGATTAGCGGGAAAGATCCCCATTGTGACTGGGTTTATTCTGCTAAAACCCGTTATCGCCAGCCCGATGCTCCTTGTTCAATAGTAAGAATTAAAAAAAATGAATGCAAAATTGAATTTGCTCAGCCTCAATGGGCTGTTACACCTGGGCAATCAGTAGTAGTCTATGAAAGCAAAGTGTGCTTAGGTGGGGGAGTAATAACAGGATAGAATGAACAACTATTACTCAAGTTACACTAGAAACGTATATTACTAATTTATAATTTTGGAACTGTTTCCAAAAACGATACACGCCTTTCCAGGGTATCCGCTAGATTAGCTAGATTGGGAAATGTATTTCGCCACTCTATTTCGGGGAAACGAAAAACTAGAAAACCAAGTGTACAACACAACGCTATATCAGCTAATGAAAAAGTATTTCCCTGACACCATTTCTTGTCATTTAGTTCCTGGGCTGCAATTTTAAGTCCTAGCGTGATCTTATTCTGTTGGCGTGTAATCCAATCCACGCTTTGTTGTATGTCTGGTCTCTTGCGCTCCAGAAAAATAGTTGCCGCTGCGTCGGTTATTCCATCTGCTAATGCCTCCCAACGTTTTACCATGACCCGACTCTTGTTAAATTTAGGAATCAAACGTGATGCTGAACTAACATTATCTAGATATTCAATGATCACTCTCGAATCAAATAATGTTGTGCCATCATCCAAAATCAATACTGGCACCTTACCTAATGGATTGCAATCAGACACATGGCTTCCAACATTCCACGGAATATCGACTTCAAAATCATAACTAATATGCTTTTCAGCTAAAACAATTCGTACCTTACGCACGTATGGACTGGTAAGTGAGCCAATAAGCTTCATCATTTCCTAAATGGCTAATAAAACAGAATATAAAAGTATACCAATTTTCTAAATTGATCTACATATAGCACAGATACATCTCTACTTAATATGTTAAAATGAAAAGGTTTAGAAAAATTAATAATATGAGCCTTTCCCCCCTTATAGCCCTTTCTCCCCTTGATGGAAGATATCACAGCAAGGTTGCATCTCTTCGGCCTTATTTCAGCGAACTTGCACTAATCCGTCACCGTGTTCATATAGAAATTGAGTGGTTCAAAGCATTAAGTAATGAACCTGCAATTACCGAAATCCCACCATTTTCTGTAGACACCATTTCAAAATTTGACAATCTTGTAGCTAATTTCTCTGAATCTGACGGTAAAAGGGTCAAAACTATCGAGGCTCGTACCAACCATGATGTTAAGGCAATAGAATATTGGCTAAAAGAGCACATAATAAAGTATATAAAGACCCCTAGTACTATTGAGTTTATACACTTTTCCTGTACCTCAGAAGATATCAATAATCTTTCCTATGGTCTGATGTTGAAACACAGCCGGGATCAAGTGATGCTGCCTACACTAAAGAAAGTAATTGGAAGCCTCGTTGAAATGGCGCATCGGTTAGCTGAGGTGCCTATGCTTACCCGTACTCATGGCCAGCCTGCAACTCCATCCACATTAGGAAAGGAGTTTGCTAACTCTGCACACCGCTTGAAAGAAGGATATGATCATCTAGCCTCTATCTCCATACCAGGCAAGATTAATGGAGCAGTAGGTAACTATAATGCCCATCTTGCTGCGTACCCAAATTTTAACTGGGAAAAGTTTGCCAAATCCTTCGTTAAAAAACTTGGGCTAAAATTCAACCCCTATACCACTCAGATCGAACCTCATGATGCTATCGCTACATTATGTGACGCCTACGCGCACATTAATGTCATTCTACTGGACCTTAATCGTGACATATGGGGATATATTTCCTTAGGTTACTTCAAACAAAAAGTTAATAGATTTGAAGTTGGCTCCTCAACCATGCCACATAAAGTAAATCCAATTGATTTCGAAAACTCAGAAGGCAACCTAGGAGTCGCTAATGCGTTGTTAAGACACTTGAGTGATAAGCTACCTATATCTCGCTGGCAACGTGATTTAACTGATTCTACTATACTTCGCAATATGGGCATAGCAATAGGACATACCCTGCTGTCATATGACTCATGTTACAAAGGTTTAAAAAAACTGGAGGCTAACCTAGAAAGGATAGCTAATGATCTAGAGAATGCCTGGGATCTCCTTGCAGAACCGATCCAAACGATAATGCGTCGTTACGGCTTACCCAACCCCTATGAGCAGCTAAAAGAACTAACCCGCGGCAAAGACGGCATTACTCAGGAAACAATACATGAATTCATAGACAATCTTAGTATTCCTGATTCTGAGAAGAAAAGATTAAGGGTAATCACACCACAAAACTACATTGGAAAAGCCGCAGAACTAGCAAGAAAAATCAAAAAATAAATTACAGAATAACAGCTTACTTTTTTGCCTTGCACTGCCTAGATATTCTGGTATCTGATCTAGACCACTTCAATAAAATAGAATGGAAGGTATGTACATATTTTTCTTTAGTATTGAAATTGGAAAAAACGCCCCAATTTGCCTCGAACAGTGTTTAGGAGAACAAACATGATGCAAAATCTAGATGAACCACAATCAGATCAGCCAGAATTAACTCAAGATGAAACTAAGTCAGATTTGAACTCAAAAGAAACTAATGTACAAGAAGCCGCCGAGAATAATAAGAAACAATCAACTGCGGAAATTATGCCTAGTCTAGAGGATTTATTGAAGAAAGCTGAGCTTGACGCTGCTGAACATCATGATGCCTGGCTTCGTGCTAAGGCTGATTCTGAAAATATACGAAAACGTGCTCAAATTGATATTGCCAATGCACACAAATATGCTACTGAAAATTTTTCCACAGAGCTGCTGACTGTAATGGACAGTCTAGAAGCTGCATTAGCAGTTGAAAATGCAACAGTAGATAATTACAAGAGTGGGATGGAACTAACACATAAACAACTTACAACAGTTTTTGAAAAGTTCAACATTAAAGTGATTGATCCAAATGGAGAGAAATTTGACCCTCATCAGCATGAGGCTATGTGCACGGTAGACTCTGATCTTTCTCCTAATACAGTTGTACATGTAATGCAAAAAGGCTATGCCCTGAATGACAGGGTGATCCGCCCTGCACTAGTGACAGTATCAAAGACCAAAGAGGCTTGAAATCCCTGTCCGAGCCCCCATTTATTAAGCCGTAGATAGCACGGTATAACTCAAAAAGGATTGAATTATGGCAAAAATTATTGGTATCGATCTAGGCACTACTAACTCTTGTGTGTCCGTAATGGAAAATAGTAAGCCTAAGGTAATAGAAAATGCTGAGGGTGCACGCACAACTCCTTCTATTGTCGCGTATACGGAAGAAGGCGAGATATTAGTGGGCGCTTCTGCCAAGCGTCAGGCTGTTACGAACCCAAAAAATACCTTATTTGCGGTAAAGCGGTTGATTGGTCGTCGCTTTAACGAAGAAATGGTACAAAAAGACATAAAAATGGTGCCCTACAGCATTATTAAGGCTGATAACAATGATGCTTGGGTGGAAGTACGTGGCCAGAAAATTGCACCACCAGAAATATCAGCTCAGGTACTTATAAAAATGAAAAAAACTGCTGAAGACTATCTAGGTGAACCAGTAACCGAGGCAGTCATCACAGTCCCTGCCTACTTTAATGATTCACAGCGTCAAGCAACTAAAGATGCGGGGCGTATCGCTGGACTAGAAGTTAAACGTATTATAAATGAACCAACCGCAGCAGCGCTAGCTTTTGGAATGGATAAAAAAGAAGGAAACCGTAAAGTAGCTGTATATGACCTGGGTGGTGGCACTTTTGATATTTCCATTATAGAAATTGCAGAAGTTGAGGGCGAACATCAGTTTGAAGTGCTAGCAACTAATGGTGATACTTTTCTTGGTGGCGAAGACTTTGATTTACGTGTAATAGAATACCTTGTTGATGAATTTAAGAAAGAAAGTGGCATTGATCTAAAAAAAGATATGCTTGCTTTACAACGACTGAAAGACTCTGCGGAGAAAGCCAAAATAGAGTTATCTTCTAGCCAGCAAACCGAAGTAAATCTGCCATATATAACTGCAGATGCTTCTGGACCTAAACATCTGGCAGTTAAAATAACTCGTTCTAAACTAGAAAGTTTGGTAGAAGAATTAATTGAACGCACTACTGAACCTTGTCGTTTAGCTATTAAGGATGCAGGAATAAAAATTACTGATATTGATGACATTATTCTGGTAGGAGGGCAAACCCGTATGCCTAAAGTACAGGATAAAGTTAAAGAGATTTTCGGTAAAGAAGCACGTAAAGATGTAAATCCAGATGAAGCAGTTGCAGTAGGTGCTGCCATTCAAGGAGGTGTATTGCAAGGCGAAGTAAAAGACGTACTTCTACTAGACGTTACCCCACTATCTTTAGGCATCGAAACCATGGGTCAGGTGATGACCAAACTTATACAGAAAAATACCACCATTCCGACCAAGGCACAGCAAGTGTTCTCTACTGCTGAAGACAATCAATCAGCAGTGACAATTCATGTTTTACAGGGTGAGCGGGAGATGTCTACTGGAAATAAAAGCTTAGGACAATTCAACCTAAGTGATATTCCCCCTGCACCACGAGGTATGCCGCAAATTGAGGTTACTTTCGATATTGATGCCAACGGTATTCTACATGTCTCAGCAAAGGATAAAGCAACTGGAAAAGAAAACAAAATTAAAATTCAGGCAAGCTCTGGGCTATCAGATGAGGAAGTTGAGCGTATGGTAAAAGATGCCGAAGCTCATGCAGAGGAAGACCATAAGACACTAGAACTTGTCACTGCACGTAATCAGTGTGATGCAATAATTCACTCTGTAAATAAAACACTGAAGGAACACGGAGATAAGCTTGATGGTGATGAGAAATCTAAAATTGAGGCTGCTCTCAAGGATGCTGAAGAAGCACTGAAATCCGATAGTAAGGACACCATTGAAGCGAAAACCCAAGCATTATCGGAAGCATCTCATAAGCTTACGGAAAAAATCTATGCTCAGGAACAACAGACACAACAACAGGCCCAAAGTAGTGCAGAATCACCTCCAAAAAGCAAGGGTAGCGAGAACCCAGTGGAAGGTGAAGTAGTGGATGCTGAATTTGAGGAAGTAAAAGACAAAAAATAATCAGATACTTCTAATCAAAACGCAGAGACGTGGAGAAATACTATTGTAATTCTCCTGAGTACTCTGCGTTTTGATGTTTATCAAAAACTTAATAGTGGAGAAAAGGTTTTAATTCATACTCAATCTACTGTTTTATGGCGGAAAAATTTTATATCTTAATAAAAAAACATTTAGCGACATTATTTGTCCCTTAGCGACGGAAAAGTCTATATGAGTAAAAAAGACTACTACGAAGTACTTGGAGTTAGCCGTGATGCGGGTGAAAACGAGATCAAAAATAACTATCGTAAACTAGCGATGGAGCATCATCCAGATCGAAATCCGGATAACCCAAGATCGGAAGAGCGTTTCAAAGAAGCTAAAGAAGCTTACGAAATACTCTCGGATCCTAATAAAAGAGCCGCCTATGATCGACATGGTCACGCTGGTGTGGACCCTAGTATGGCGGGAGGCAGTGGCGCCCAGGGGTTCGCCGATGCTTTTGGCGATATATTTGGAGACATTTTTGGTAGTGGTCAAAGTGGGCGCTCTAACGTCTATCGTGGGGCAGATTTACGTTACAACATGGATATATCACTTGAACAAGCAGCTCATGGAACTGAAACTAAAATTCGCGTTCCTACCATGGAAACCTGCGATACTTGTCATGGTAGTGGAGCTAAACCTGGCACTTCTCCGACTACCTGTCCAACATGTAGCGGTCATGGACAAGTAAGAATGCAACAGGGGTTTTTCTCGATACAGCAAACTTGCCCAAAATGTCATGGTAGCGGAAAAATTGTAGCAAGTGCTTGCGTTATTTGTAGTGGGTCAGGACGTGTTAAGCAACATAAAACTTTGTCAGTAAAAATACCAGCCGGTGTGGATGAAGGCGACCGTATCCGCTTATCTGGAGAAGGAGAAGCTGGAGTAAATGGAGGTCCTCCAGGAGATTTGTACGTGGTCATAAATTTATTGGCACATCCTGTTTTCCAGCGCGATCATAATGACCTACACTGCGAGATGCCAATTAGTTTCACTACTGCTGCTTTAGGTGGAGAAATAGAAATTCCTACGATTGAGGGACATGCAAAGATTAAAGTACCAGCGGAAACACAAAGTGGAAAGATATTCCGTTTGCGCGGAAAAGGGATTAAAGGTGTTCGCAGCCACAGCCAAGGAGATCTACTGTGTCATGTTATGGTGGAAACACCAGTTAAACTAACAGCTCGCCAAAAAGAATTATTTCATGAGCTAGAAACTCTCAATCAGGAGGATAGTGCCCGACATAGTCCACGTACTAAATCCTGGATGAACAAGGTGCGTGAATTCTTCACTGAATGAACTCTAATCTCACATAAATAAAAAATATCACGTTGATGCTAAGGCTAAATTAAATCAGAGCTTTCACCACTCGCCACGTATTAACTTCTCTACCCAGAATACAGCGGAAACAGTTTTATTGTCTGTAATTTTTCCTACCCTAATCCACTCAATAGCTTCTGTCACGGCTAGCGTAAACACTTCTAAATGCTCCCCATCATCAGGACAAGCATCCTGAAGATTGAGCTCCGTTGCTAAATAATACACCAGTTTCTCATTAGAATAACCAATGCATGGGTGCAAAGTAGCAAGATAACGCCAATTAGATGCTATATACCCAGTTTCTTCCAATAGCTCACGTTGAGCACATAATAATGGCTCTTCATCAAGACCTATCTTACCTGCAGGTAATTCGTAAAAATCCTGGTGTAACGGATATCGATGTTGCCGCTCGAATACCAAATTACCATTATCTAATAAAGGAATAATTACTACCGCCCCAGGATGAGTAACATATTCACGTACTGATAATTTTCCATCAGGCATAACCACATTATCTACGTGCACTTGCAGAAGATCACCACTAAATACACACTGGTTGCTAATCTGCTCTTCTGTAAGATTTTGTATTATCTTTGTCATGAGATAGCTCCTTGGGATAAGTTTATTTATTCTATATAATTACTAGCATGTTGCGCATTATTTCCAAAAATAATCCTCTCTCAGGAGAAACTGAATGGGCTCAATGAATAAAATCTTTATCAGCTTTGCACTTAGGGATAAAAATTTACGAGATACTCTTGTAGAACAAGTAAATGAGACAAACACGCCTTACACGTTTATAGAAATGTCCTTAAAGCAGTCATGGGAACCAGCCTGGAAAGAGGACTGTAGGTCAAAAGTAAAAGAGTGCGATGGTACAATTGCTCTAATCACGAATAATTTTATTAGAGCAGATGGCCAGCAGTGGGAATTGAGCTGTGCATATGAAAACAGGGTGCCAGTGCTTCTATTATACGGAAACTCTGAGAAGCTACCAAAGAAACTCCCTGCTATTCCTGACGATGAGGAGATCCTAGATTGGACCTTGCCAAATATCGAAACATTTCTTAATAGACTATAAAATCGTACATGCATGTTAACCCACCATTTATTAGTCCATGGCCCATTAAAGGCAAGAACTCTTTTTTTTCTGGGACTAGAATTTTAATACGTTAACAACCATCAATATTTATCTAAAAAGATTTCCTACTAATTTAATTGGTTAAAATTGTAGCAACTTACCTTCATCATATTCCTTATATTATGACTCTTAACTTATAAATTGCCTTCATTTCATTCTGGTTCTATTCATATCCAACAGCAATCAAACATCATAAGTAATTATTAAAGGGCGAATACTTGAAAAAGATTTCACTTAATTCACAAATTCTCCTTGGCTCACTTGCTGGTATCTTGCTAGGAATAATGTTTTCTATGCTTGATAAAGAGTCCTCAACATCACAAATTGGTTTGTATATTGCTGAGTTGCTTGGAATGTTATTCGTCGACCTGTTAAAGATGGTTATGGTCCCGTTAGTATTTACTTCTATAGCTGTAGGGGTGGCAAATTTACGTGCACACCAGCAAATGCATCGCGTGTGGATAACTACATTAGTGTTTTTTATATCTACAGCAACAATAGCCATTATATTGGGATTGACAGCTGCCAACATATTCCATCCAGGTGAAGGTCTACAATTACCAATGTTTCAGGATGCAATGGAAAACTTTCAAGCGAAGCAAATGTCACTTCCTGAGTTTTTCACCCAGTTTCTCCACTCACTGTTTTTAAATCCTGTAGCAGCTCTTGCACAAGGTAACATACTGGCGGTTGTGATTTTTGCACTTATTATGGGTATTGCATTAGTAATAGGAGGTGAACGTTTCCATAATATCCATTCCGTTTTGCAGGAATTATTAGAGTTAGTTTTGATGCTAGTCGGTTGGATTATGCGTTTAGCACCTCTTTGCATCATGGCACTTTTAATAAAACTAGTAGTAACACAGGACGTGTCACTGCTTATGATTTTGATTAAATTTATTGGACTAGTAATAGGTACTATCTTACTACATGGTTTAGTTGTGTTACCTCTGATTCTTTACCTAGTCACTAGTATGACACCAATCAAGTTCTGGCAAGGCGCGCGTGAGGCGCTTATAACAGCTTTTGCCACAAGCTCCAGCTCTGCTACCTTACCAATTACATTACGTTGTGCCGAACAAAACCTTTTTGTTAAACGAGATATTGCTGGTTTTGTACTTCCACTAGGAGCAACCATGAACATGGATGGCACAGCATTGTATGAAGCCGCAGCTGCATTATTCGTTGCAAATCTGGTTGGGATCGATCTTAATCTTATACAGCAGATGATCGTGTTTTTAACAGCCATGCTTGCAGCAATAGGGGCACCTGGAATCCCAAGCGCAGGCATGGTAACAATGCTCTTGGTATTACAATCAGTGGGATTACCTGTAGAGGCTATCGCTATTTTGCTGCCTATAGACCGTTTGCTTGACGCCTTCAGAACCTCAATTAATGTTGAAGGTGATATGGTGGGTAGTCTGGTAGTCCAAGACTGGGCAAAGAATGAACAATATGATAATAGTAACAATCAGCTCGAAAAATAAGATCTGTTCCCCAAATATGTTGCATGTAGCTCTTCGAATTAACAACATCCTTTACTCTAATACTGTTACTATCCTTCCCTTCCGCATTACCCACTCAAATTTTTTAAGTAGTCTATTTTTTAAGGATGAGTGGATTGGCGAATATGCGATATCGCTTCTTCAGTATGTTTCGCAGCTTCTTTTGCATGTCCCTTTTCACCGTGTATTATTGCTTCCTCTAAATGTTTTACACCTTCTGTCATGTGCATGTGCGCGTCCGCATGTACTTTTTCCGCTTTCTTAGCATGTTTGAGCGCCTCCGTAGCATGTTTAACTAGTACCTTCGCATGACCATCTTCCCCGTGGGCCTGTGCCATCCCTGCATGTTCCATTGCTTGTGCTGTATGAGTCTCGGCATTAGCTTGAGCGCTCATGAAAAGTGCAAAAATGCCAATTATAAAAGTAGAAGCCAATGATTTCATGATGTTATCTCCTTGAGAGTAATTAATTATTACGCTTGACACTTAATATTAGTTAACCCGACATACTATTAAATATATTGATGCCCTTTCTATCATTTCAAGGCACGATATATCATATTTATAACAAATTATAATTTTTTAATGAAATTGAACATATTTCTAAAATAACTCTAATTATGTTACTGACTAGTATCAAAGACATCTTGTAACTTAGATACCTGTTAAAATTTGAAGTAATTAGATTTATAAATAGAAACTATTTCCTAAACAAAATCTATCTTACTTATGAAACGAAGTATTTGGACCCTGGTGCTTAGTATTTTAGTTTTGGTGTTGATTGCAAGTGTTTGGATCTGGCGTAATAAAGATTCTGTTACAGAAGCAAGATCTACAGAAGAAGAAAAAATACAGATCATAAGCACCGTAGTCATGCAAAATGATGTGCCAATTAAACTCATAGCCAATGGTATTGTGTCCTCTCAGCAGACTGTTGAAGTGCGTCCACAAATCAGTGCTGTAATTAAAGAAGTACACATAAAAGAAGGGCAATTCGTACGTAAGGGTGATAAATTGTTTACACTTGATGCGCGTACCGAAAATGCTAATCTTAGTAAAGCTGAGGCACAACTTGCTAAATCTAGTGCAGACTTAGAAAATGCTGTTCTTAGCTTTAAACGTCAACAAAAATTATTCGAGCAGGAATTCATATCTCAAGCTGCTCTTGATACAGCCCAGAATCAGGTTAAAAGCTTACAAGGACAGTTTGAAGCTGACCAAGCTGCCGTACGAGCAACTCGTGTGATGCGTGGTTTCACTGAAATTATTGCGCCTATTTCAGGGCGCACCGGAACTATTCCAGTACATCCTGGTAGTTTAGTACAACCTAACACCGCTATACCTGGAAGTCTAATGCAACCTCGAAGCGCGGTCTTAGTAAGTATCACACAGATCGACCCAATTAATGTTAGCTTCACATTACCAGAGCGTGAACTTGTAGCTTTGCAACAAGCACAAACTAAAGGTGATGTAAAAGTTAATGTGAAACTGGATTTAGCTAGTGAACCGCTACTGGAAGGACGACTAATTTTTGTGGACAACACGGTAGATACGAAAAGCGGAAGTATTCAACTAAAAGCAGAATTTCGCAATCCGGAAAAACGTCTCTGGCCTGGTATGTTTGTAACAGTAATGCTAGCACCGAATACTTTAATTGGAGCGCTAACAGTACCTATACAAGCGGTACAAACTGGACCGGAAGAAAAGTTTTTATATGTAATTGATGAAAATAATAGGGTGAAATCACAGAAAATTAATGTGCGTTTAATTCAGGATGGACTCGCTGTAATAGAAGGCACTATGCTAGGAACACGCGTTGTTGTGGAAGGAGCGCAAAACCTCAGACCAGGTAGTGTAGTAGTAGAAGCTCAAACATCAGATAGAGGAATTGGATCTAATAATAATAAAAATCAGTTCTTAGATAAAAGCATCTCAAACACTACCGGTATGCAAACAGGCAAGTGATGAATCTCTCTGAGTTATGTATCCGCCGTCCAGTTATGACAGTTCTGTTATCATCTGCCGCCATATTTGCTGGCATGATTGCTTATGATAAGTTACCTATTGCTGCTCTACCAAGTTACGATGCCCCTACTATTTCGGTTAGAGCGTCACTTCCCGGTGCAAGTCCTGAGATCATGGCCTCATCGGTGGCCACAGAACTGGAACGAGAGTTTTCTATCATCTCTGGGCTTTCAGTAATCAGCTCTACAAGTTCACTCGGCAGCACTTCGATTACTTTAGAGTTTGAACAAAATCGCGATATTGATAACGCCTCCATTGATGTGCAAGCAGCACTATTACGCGCACGTGGTAAGTTACCAATCGAAATGACTTTACCACCCTATTACCGTAAGATAAATCCAGCTGAATCATCTATTCTATACCTTGGCTTATCATCGCCTTCAATGTCACTTTCAGAACTGAATGATTTTGCAGAGAATTTTATTTCCCCAACACTCTCAACTCTTCCCGGTGTTGCTCAAATTATAATCTATGGACAAAAAAAATATGCTGTGCGAGTACAGGTAGACCCTAATGCACTTGCTACACGTAATTTAGCCATCGATGACATAGCTATAGCATTAAGAAATGCAAACCCTAACTCCCCAATAGGTACACTAGATGGCCCGCGTCAGTCACTGACTATCCAGGCAAACCGGCAGCTTAATAATGCTGATGCTTTTGCAAAATTAGTTGTGGCTATATCTCCAAGTGGTGGGCCGGTCAGACTTTCCGATGTGGCAACAGTTGAGGATAGTGTGGAATCTGTCAAGACTGCTAGTTGGACCAATGATGAACGCTCTATCACATTAGCTGTGCAACGCCAGCCAGGAGGTAACACTGTTGAAACAGTTAATGCCATTAAGTCAGTACTACCGGGACTTATAGAGCAAATGCCACGATCAGTTCAACTAAAGATAACCGGCGACTACTCAACTTCAATTAGGGATGCTATACATGATGCACAGTTAACACTGATAATTACTATTGCTTTAGTCGTACTGGTAATTTTCTTATTCCTGCGTAAAGCTACAGCAACCATTATCCCAGCACTTTCATTACCAATTTCACTATTAGGTGCAGTTGCCTTGATGCACGTTTTTGGCTATAGCCTGGATAATATATCACTACTTGCTATTACACTTGCAGTTGGCCTGGTAGTGGATGATTCCATTGTGGTACTTGAGAATATCGTTCGTCATATTGAGAATGGGGAACCTCCTATACAGGCAGCACTAAAAGGGTCTAAGGAGGTAAGCTTTACTATCATTTCAATTTCACTCTCGCTGGTAGCCGTATTTATTCCTATATTTTTTATGCCTGGCGTAATTGGATTACTCTTTCATGAGTTTGCTGCTGTAGTAGGAGTAGCGGTGTTAATGTCAGCTCTTGTGTCACTTACTTTAATCCCGATGATGGCCAGCCGTTATCTGGCTCAGCACGACCCGAAAAGACAAAGCATGAGGTTAACAGAATGGTTCACAAAAGGATTTAACAAAATATTATCTCTATATGAGCATATACTTGATTGGGCTTTGTGCCATAGAAAAATTACCCTTGGTGTGGCAATTAGTACATTTGTTGCCACAGGCGCGTTATTTTTCATCCTACCTAAAGGTTTTTTCCCGGAGGAAGATATAGGAAGAGTCAGGATCTCTGTCGAGACTGTTGAGGATATATCTTTTCCTGCTATGACTAAATTATTACAACAAACAAGTCATATAATTCGCTCCAATCCAGCTGTTGATACCCTTGTTGCATATGCTGATGATAGCTTCAACGCAACCCTGTATATGCAACTAAAACCACCTGGTGCCCGCCCGCCTATGAAGAAAGTCTTAGAGGATCTACGTAAAGAAGTTCATTTGATACCAGGCATCAAAGTTTATTTAAATCCTATCCAGAACCTTAGATTAGGAGGACGTAGCAGCAAAAGTCGATATCAATATGTTATGCGTAGTGTAAACGCTGAAAATTTGAATGTAGCAGCTACAGGGATGATGTCACTCATGATGAAAGAAAAAAATGTGTTTCGTGATGTAACTAGTGATGCACAATTAAAAGGTCTACAGGCACGCATGAATATCAACCGTGATAAAGCTAATCTGCTGGGTGTGGAGATTGCTGATATCCGTTCAGCACTTTACAGTGCTTTTGGAGAACGCCAGGTATCAACAATTTACACGTCAAGTAATAGCTATCCGGTTATCATGCAAGTTGCAGATGATCATCGAGTTGATGAAAGTAATCTTGGAAAAATATTTGTTCGCAGTAAAAATAATACAATAGTTCCGCTGTCAACCGTTGCATCTGTAGAACGTGAAGTAGGACCAATCTCTATCAACCATGCCGGACAGCTTGAAGCACAAACAATCTCATTTAACCTTGCGCCCGGCACCTCATTAGGTGATGCCACCAAACATATAAAGCAGTTTAAAAATGAACTTAATATACCGGCAGGCATACTTACAAAGTATGAAGGGGATGCAGCAGCATTCCAATCTTCGCAGACCAGCCAAGTAATATTGATCGTAGCTGCACTTTTAGTAATCTATATATTACTTGGAGTTTTATATGAAAGTTATATCCACCCAATTACGATTCTTTCTGGACTACCCTCAGCAGCTGTTGGCGCGTTAGGAATGCTGTGGTTATTTAACATGGAACTATCAATTATTGCCATGATTGGTATCTTGATGCTAATTGGAATAGTTAAAAAGAATGCCATAATGATGATAGATTTTGCAATAGATGCACAGCGAAATAACAATATGGAGCCATTCGAGGCAATTCGAACCGCCTGCCTATTACGTTTTAGACCAATCATGATGACAACATTTGCAGCAATGATGGGCGCGATACCTATTGCTTTAGGGTTAGGTGCAGGTGCTGAACTACGTCAACCACTGGGACTAGCTGTAGTTGGAGGACTTTTATTCTCACAATTAATTACACTCTTTATTACACCGGTAATTTATCTTTATCTGGACCGATTTTCCGGTAGCGGGCCTGTTAAATAATTCTTTCCATGGCTTATTATTTGATACTGCAATGCCTGCTTATTGAAATATATTGATAACCCCATCCAAACCAACATAGTTAATTACATATGTGGCATTTTTCTGCACAATCGGCTTAGCATGATAGGCCACGCTTACTCCTGCCTCTGCAAACATCGGAAGATCATTAGCACCATCACCGATAGCTATTAGATCTTCCTTCCTAAAACCTAGTTGGTTACAAATTTTTTTAAGTACTCTCCCTTTTCCCTGTGCACCCATTATTTCACCTACCAGTCTGCCGGTAAGTTTTCCATCTACAATCTCAAGCGTATTAGCAAAAGTATAGTCCAATCCTAATCTATCTTTTAACTTATCTGTAAAAAAAGTAAATCCACCTGAAACGAGCATTGTTTTGATACCAGCTATCTTCATCTGCTTTAACATTTTCTCAGCACCAGGGTTTAGCACTAATCTTTCGTCGTAAACTCTCTGCAAAACACTATGATCCAACCCTTTAAGCAGTGCTACACGCTGCACAAGTCCTTCAGAAAAATTTATCTCCCCATACATTGCTTTTTCCGTAAGTTCAGATACTTGTTTTCTTACGCCATGCATATCAGCAATCTCATCTATTGATTCAATACCAACAAGGGTGGAATCCATATCCATTGCTACTAAACTAAAATTGGAAAGCTTTAGAGGTTGCTGTATATAGAAAAAATCAAGCCCAGCATTGAGACAATATACTGATACGTTGTTATGTTGACCTGCGTCTACTAGTCGAAATGCGCTCCCAGTAACCCGTTCTATTTTGCTTGCACCAGAAAGTATAGCAAGCTTTTTTAAGTCACTGGTCTCAACTTCAATTCCTTGGACAATCAAATCCATAGCATAAATTCCCTACGAATAAAAGCAAATTACATTTACTTGTACAACAGTTAGCAAATATTTTTATGTGTGGCGCGGTAATCTGGAAAATTTATAAATACCGTAATTTCACTAAACATTGGATACACTTAACTCATTAAATAAACGCTTTATACATAATACCCGCTCTGCAATACTCTCAATTTGTACCTGTATTCGTAAACGATCAGGACCAGAAAGTTTATATTCACTGTTATTATGAATCAGTTCAAGAATTTTACCTGCATCCACTTTTGGGTTGGTAGCGAATTGTACCAATATATTCTCGGCGGTAGCGTCGATGCGTAAAATGTCCAGGGATTTTGCTGCGATACGCAAACGATGACATTCTAACAATGTTCTAACTGGATCGGGAAAAATACCAAAACGATCAATTAATTCCTGCTGCATATCATCCAACTGGTCACTGTTTTCGCAATTAGCCATGCGTTTGTATAAAACTAGGCGCTCATGTATATCATTGCAATAGTTTTCTGGAAGTAATGAGGGTGCGTGTAAGTTGATTTCTGTATTTACCCCTAGAGGATACTGCATATCTGGTTCGCGTCCTTCTTTCAAAGACTTTATAGTGGTGTCCAACAAAGTGCTGTAAAGATTAAAACCAACCTCTTGCATCTCACCACTTTGCGACTCACCTAGCACTTCACCCGCACCACGAATCTCGAGATCATGCATAGCAAGAAAATATCCAGCACCTAATTCTTCCATCTTCTGGATAGCATCAATACGTTTCTTTGCTTGTTTACCCAGGGCTTCTTCTTCCGGTATTAGTAAATATGCGTAAGCCTGGTGATGAGAGCGCCCAACCCGCCCACGAAGCTGGTGTAGTTGTGCAAGACCAAATTTATCCGCACGGTCAATAATAATAGTATTGGCACTAGGAACATCGATTCCTGTCTCGATGATAGTAGTACAAAGCAACATATTAAATTGCTGTCTATAAAAATCTCTCATTACACGCTCTAAATCGCGCTCACGCATCTGTCCATGAGCAATTTGAATACGAGCTTCAGGTAAAAGTCGCGTAAGGTTATCGTATATGGACTGAATAGTTTCTACTGCATTGTGTAAATAATAAATTTGTCCACCACGTTTTAATTCTCGCAGGCATGCCTCTCGAATCACGCCTTTAGAATAATGACTAACGAAAGTTTTGATGGCGAGACGCCTCTGTGGTGCTGTTGTAATTACTGAGAAATCACGTAAACCCTCCAATGACATTGAAAGGGTACGAGGAATCGGTGTGGCAGTTAACGTTAATACATCTACTTCAGATCGAAGGTTTTTAAGTTGATCTTTCTGACGTACACCAAACCGATGCTCTTCATCAATGATAACTAATCCCAAATTTTTAAAATCCACATTCTTTTGAATCAGTTTGTGTGTACCAATTACAATGTCTATACTTCCTTTTGCCAATCCTTCCTGTACCTGAGCCTGTTCCTTAGCTGAGCGAAAACGTGACATCTCTGATATTTTTACTGGCCATTGATCAGCAATTAAACTAAAACGATCAGTGAAATTCTGAAAGTGTTGTTCTGCTAATAAAGTAGTAGGCACAAGTACAGCCACTTGCTTACCATCAGCAACTGCGATAAATGCCGCTCGTAATGCTACTTCTGTCTTGCCAAAACCTACGTCACCACAGATCAACCGATCCATCGGTTTACTTGATGTTAAATCTTCAATCACTGCCTGAATAGTAGATGACTGATCGGGTGTTTCCTCAAAGCCAAAACCTTCAGAAAACATTTCATAATCATGTTTCCTAAATTCAAATACATGGCCTAAACGAGCGGCACGATGTGCATATAAATTTAACAACTCTGCAGCCGTATCACGTACTTGTTGCATTGCTTTACGCTTTGCCTTATCCCATTGGTTACTACCAAGTTTATGTAATGGAGCTTCTTCTGGGGCAGAACCACTATATCGCCCTATAAGATGTAGTTGCGATACTGGTACATAAAGCTTATCTCCACCATCATACTGGAGTAACAAAAATTCACTCAGTTGGCCATGATGACTATTTCCTAGATCCATATTCACTAAACCTAAGTAACGACCTATACCGTGTTGTTCGTGTACCACTGGCTCGCCAAGCTTGACTTCTGATAGATCACCAAACATCGTATCTACAACGGATGTTTTATTACGAGAGTCACGCACACGTTTCTTATAAACATGCATTGCATAGAGTTCACTCTCAGTTATAAAAGCGATCCCTTCCTCAGCAAGAATAAAACCTTTGTGTAAAGTTGATACACTAAGCATAAAAGATGCCGTGCTTGTTATAAATTGCGTATAGTCCTCACAAACGTCTGGAAATAAATCATATTGCATCAGATATTCGTAAATAAGCTCTCTTCTTCCTAAACTCTCAGCTAAAAGCAATACGCGCTTACCGCCCTGTGTAAATCTGGTAATAAATTCTGCAAGTTTTTCTGTAGGATTGGTGGCACGACGATCAATTTGGATATGAGGCAATTTAGTAATAAAGTCTTGAGTTTCAGAATTTGAATTCTGCTGCTGAGAGCGAATCTTAATTTGCGAATATAGCTTTAGTTCCTCAAAAAATTCTTCCTTAGCAAGAAATATGTCCTCAGGTGGCAATAAAGGTCGATTACTATCCCCTCGTAGCAATTTATAACGTGACTGAGTATCACGCCAAAAACTTTCTATTTCAGAATAAATGTCGTGATGTAAGCATAACAATGTAGTACCTGGCAGATAATCAAACAATGTTGCGGTTTGATCAAAAAATAACGGAAAATAATATTCTATGCCTGCTGACGCAACACCTTTGCCTATATCCTTATAAATACTACTTCTAGAGGGATCGCCCTCAAATTTCTCACGAAAATTCCTACGAAAACGAGCACGCCCATCTTTATTAAACGGGAATTCGCGAGCTGGAAGTAGTCGTATTTCATCTACTGGATAGATACTTCTTTGTGTA
This sequence comes from Nitrosomonadaceae bacterium, assembly GCA_024644425.1. Lineage (GTDB taxonomy): Bacteria > Pseudomonadota > Gammaproteobacteria > Burkholderiales > Nitrosomonadaceae > BJGV01. The sequence goes on along the minus strand of JAHELA010000003.1, from coordinate 181 downwards.
TCAACATCAAAAGTACGGATAGATTCTATTTCATCATTTATTCTATCAATTCGATATGGGAGGGTGCTACCCATCGGAAATAAGTCTATTAACCCACCACGAACACTATATTCCCCAGGTGAAATTACTTGGGTTACGTGAATATAACCTCCTAAGGACATCTGACTACGTAATGATTCCA
>JAHELA010000190.1 GCA_024644425.1 Nitrosomonadaceae bacterium | reverse complement strand
AGAAAAATATAGCTTAAAGGCCGCTTGAGGTTAATCTAAATACAGATAGGTGGAATTTCTTGATGTTCCTTGCTAGTTATGCATATCCTATCCAGGTTAATTTATAATCTATCACCCTGGAATCTAATTTACTCAGAGTTCAAAAAAATTTCTTTCAGTTGTTATTGTATGTCTTTAGGGCGCGTAATATTAAAAACCACCATTTAGCTATGCAATATATAACAATAACGGAGTAATCATGCAGAACCTTGATGAGGTAAGAAATATCCTATCTGATGTGCTAAGTCTTGGCGAGCGAAAGAATTTGCTAAATGTGGATTCGAGCTTGTTAGGGAGTATTCCAGAATTAGATTCGATGGCAGTTGTTAATGTGATTACAGCATTGGAAGAGCATTATGACATCACTGTGAATGACGATGAAATCAGTGCTAAGACTTTTGAGACCCTCGGTAGCCTCACTTGCTTTGTTGAACAGAAATTGGCTGAATGAAAAGCACTCCTAGACCCTTTCCTGCTGAACCTTTTTACTTAAAAACAGGGACTGGAAATCGTTTCTGTCTTTATCATGATGCTTATCCAAACAAGGAATGTCATGGGGCGTTTATCTATGTGCATCCTTTTGGTGATGAAATGAACAAATCAAGGCGTATGGCAGCATTACAGGCGAGAGCATTTGCTGCCATAGGATTCAGTGTGCTACAGATTGATCTATTTGGTTGTGGAGATAGTAGTGGTGAATTTGGAGATGCGCGCTGGGATATTTGGAAACAAGATCTAGAACATGCGAGGCATTGGCTTACAAATCGCGTTAATGTTCCAGTGAATCTTTGGGGTTTGCGCCTAGGTGCGTTGCTTGCGCTGGACTTTGCTCGGAGCACTACAGATACAATTGACAAAATTATCTTGTGGCATCCTGTGATTAATGGGGAACTATTCTTAACCCAATTTTTGAGATTGCGCTTGGCCAATGAAATGCTTAGTGGTGGACATGAAAAGTCTACAGGAACACAGGCTATGCGTATTTCCCTTGCAAGTGGAGAGAAGCTAGAAGTGGCTGGCTATGAACTTGCCTCTGATCTTGCAGGTTCGATTGATAACTTGAGGGCAACCAAGTTAATAGTAACTAAAATTCCTGTTCACTGGTTTGAGACTGTATCCGATGCGGGTCGTACAATGCCGCCTGCGGGAGCAAAAGTAGTTAGAGAATGGGAGAAAGTAGAGGGGGGCAACTTACATGTACACCTTGTTCCTTGCGTGCCCTTTTGGGCAACCCAGGAAATATCGGAATGCCCTGGACTCATATCAGAGACAACAAAAATTCTGGAAAAATGTAACCATGAACTTTGAAGAGCGTGCCCTTAGTTTTTCTTGTCACGATTACTGTCTATATGGAATTTTGAGTTTACCTGAAAAAATTATTTCAAGAGGTGTGCTGATAGTGGTGGGCGGACCCCAATATCGGGTGGGAAGCCATCGTCAGTTTGCATTACTTGCGCGCGATCTTGCTGCTCATGGCGTGCCAGTAATGCGCTTTGATTATCGAGGGATGGGGGATAGCGAGGGAGAAGTTAGGAGTTTTGAAAATATAGACGATGATTTGGATGTTGCAATTAACAAATTTTTTAAAGAGGTGCCATCACTTAAAGACTTAGTAATTTGGGGATTATGCGACGCTGCATCAGCTGCACTTTTTTATGCTTACCAAGATAAGCGTGTGACTGGGTTAGCGTTGTTGAATCCCTGGGTAAGGACAGATAAAGGTATTGCTAAAGCTCGGTTAAAATATTACTACATTACTCGTTTTTTTGAGCCAGAATTTTGGCGCAAGATTTGGCAAGGGCATTTTAATTTTACTGAAGCAGCTCAATCACTTTCAGCAAATATTAGCGAAGCTCTGGCAGGGGAAAAAAATCAAGCATCTAATGAATCTTGCGATCCTGCTTATCTCCCAGAAAAGATGTTTAACGGATTTAAGCGCTTTGAGGGAAAGGTGCTACTAATTACAAGCGGAGATGATCTTACGGCCCAGGAGTTTACAGATTTAGTAAAAACATCACGCAAATGGCAACAAT
>JAHELA010000073.1 GCA_024644425.1 Nitrosomonadaceae bacterium | reverse complement strand
CTTGCTCAATTAAATCGTGACTATCAGGTTAATAAAGGTAACTATCAAGAACTTCTTAAACGTCGCGAATCTGCAAAAATATCTGGCAAACTAGGCTCTACCTCTAAGCTAATGTCATTTAAAATTATTGATCCACCAACAGTTCCAGAAACACCAATTGGACCTGATCGTGCAAGTTTTTATTCAATGGCGTTTATTGCAGCGCTAGTGGCAGGGATTGGAATAGCGTTTACCATAAATCAACTCCGTCCCTCGTTTCATAGTCAAAATAAACTAAGAGAAATAACGGGTAAACCAGTGCTAGGCACAATTCCTATGATTTGGACTAGTAAGGAAAAATCTGAACATAAGAAACGTCTCTATGCCCTTGGTCTTTCTTTATTATCTTTGATGGGAATCTATGGAGTATTGATGGTAAAGATGACCTAGGCATCTTGGCATTTTTTGGGCCTTAAGAATATTCGGGCTAGAAATAGCCTTATCTGGAGATAACTATGAGTATTATTGAAAAAGCAGCGGCAGAGCTCGATAAAACCCTATCGGATGATGCCAGTATTGTTGAAAAAGCAGCTAATAAACTTGAGGGCAACGGAAACATGTCTCATGTTGAAAAGGCTGTACGCGATAAGGCCTCCAGAGATTTTTCATCAAGTTCCACTTCAAAGGTAAAATCTCAGCGACTTGCGCTCGATTTCGCCAAATTGCGCCACTATGGCATTATCACTCCAGATGACAAGAAAAATACCATAACAGAGCAATTTAGAGTAATTAAACGTCCGTTACTAGTGAATTCTTTCAATCAAAGCGGTGCTGGAGCGGTCAAAAATGGCAATCTGATTATGGTTAGTAGTTCCCTTGCAGGTGAGGGTAAAAGTTTTTGTGCCGTAAATTTAGCAATGAGTATTGCGATGGAAATGGATCATACGGTTCTATTGGTAGATGCTGATGTTGCAAGACCTATGGTTCCAAAAATCCTTGGCCTGGAAACAGATAAGGGTCTGTTAGACGTACTTCTTGATGATAAACTTGATTTAACGGAAGTTTTAATTAAAACAAATATTGAGAAACTCTCTATCCTTCCAGCAGGAAGGCACCACCCGAATGCTAATGAACTATTAGCTAGCCAGAGTATGGGCTTATTACTAAAAGAATTAGTTCACCGCTACGAAGATCGTATAATCATATTTGATTCCCCTCCCCTGCTGCTGACAAGTGAATCTCGTGTTTTAGCTGGTCAAATGGGGCAGATTGTCTTGGTAGTAGAAGCTGAAGAAACATCGCAACAAACAGTTAGAGAAACCCTCCGGCAGATAGAATCTTGTGAAATCGTGAACTTAGTCTATAACAAAGCAAGATCATTTTCTGATAAAGATTTGTATGCGGCATACGAACCATACTAAAATGGGGTAATCGTGTCTTGGCAGTATAAGCTGAGAAATTATTGCCATAAACCAGTTAGGGAGATTCTCCGGAATTTAGAATCTTGCAAAAAGTAAAATTAGTCTACAAGAAAGCAAGATCATTCCGATAAAGACTTGTATGTTGCCAACAAACCCTACTAAAAAGAGCCGCAACTATAAAGCCTTATCGTTCTTGGCTGCTTACTCTACTGTTGCAGCTTTTCTGCTATTTATATCTACTAAATCAAACGCAGATGACTGGGTGCTCACACCCAGCATGCAAGTCGATCTGATCTATTCAGACAATATAAGGTTAACGCCAAAAAACGATCCAGCTAAAATTTCTGATTTCGTTACTCGGCTCGTCCCTGGAATATACTCGAAGTACACATCGCGTCGCTTTGACAGTGAAATTGACTATAGATTGTCAAATATTATCTTCACAAAAGATACTGTGCAAAATAGAAGCTTACACAACCTAAACGCGAGAAATACAGCAGAAATAGTTGAGGATCTTTTCTATTTTGATGGCAATGTTAGGATGCAACAGCAAAACCAATCTATACTTCAGCCACAGGGAGATAATATCAATAGAACGGGTAACCTAAGAAATATAAGACAGTATTCTGTCAGCCCCTACATACGTAAGCGTTTAGGAAACCAAGCAACAACAGAGCTCCGCTATGCACGCATTATGTCCGACTCGGATGCGTCAAGTACTTTTTTTAATAGCCAGGCCAATTCCTACACTGGCTCTTTGATTAGCGGGCCTGACTATAGAGTTTTACAATGGGGATTAAACTACAGCCGACAGGATATTGATTTTGACCTAAGACCTGATAGTGTCAGAATAGAAACGGGAATTGCTAATGTTCGATATAATTTCACGCGAAGATTTGCCATAACAGGAACGGGAGGCTACGAAAATAATACTTTTGGTGGTGGTCTTGGTAGTTTATTTGGCGTAAATAGACCAAAAGGTGCCAGGTGGTCAGCTGGTTTTGTCTGGATGCCGACCAATAGAACAAATATAGAGGCATCTGTCGGACAAAGATTCTTTGGGGATACCTATGCGTTTAACCTGAGTCATCGAATGCGCTTCATGGCAATGAATGCCTCTTATCAAGAAGATATCAATAGCGCTTGGAATATATTAAATGTTGATTCAGCGGGAGTCACTTCAACTGTTCTAACTGATCTTTTTACTGCGCAAGCTCCTCCAGGAACCGACCCTGCATTAATAGCACAACTGGTCCAATCTTTTATACTGGAACTTGGTCTTCCTCCTAATCTTGCATTTGCTCAGGGGTATCTCACTAATCGATTCTTCTTAGAGAAGAGTTTTGAATCTTCTGTTGCCTTTAATTTTTCAAAAAACACACTACTGTTCAGAGTATTTCACACGAACCGTACCCCGCTTGATGCGAGACCATTTTTAGACAATATCATTGCAACAGGAAATCAGCTTGCACACGTAAAACAACAGGGCGTAAGCGCATTATGGAGCTGGGTAGTTGGCCCTCGTACCCGTGTTAGTGCCAACTTCCTCTATAACCATCTCTATTTTCCTCCCCTTTTTAGAAAAGACCAAATCAAACTTTATTCATTAATTGTTTCGAGAGATATTTCAGAAAACCTCTTTGCCCTAGTTAGCTATCGTCGCAACGATCGAAGATCAGATGATCCTACTCAAGAGTACGTAGAGAATAGATTTACGGCCTCTTTAAACATGAGATTCTAATATGTATACGTCATACTACAATCTCAACGCAAAACCGTTTCAACTCAAGCCTGATCCAAATTTCTTTTTTGGCAGCGCAGGACATAAGCGTGCTATGGCATACCTTGAATATGGCATGGCACAAGAAGAAGGCTTTATCATTATCACTGGTGAAGTTGGAGCAGGAAAAACTACATTAGTGCGCAATCTTTTTAAAAAGATGGAGTCTGAAAAAATTGTTGCAGCACAAATAGCTAATACCAGTCTTAATTCAGATGATACCTTGAGGATAGTCTCTGCAGCTTTTGGACTCCCTTTTGAGGATCTTTCAAAAGCATCTTTACTGATCGGAATAGAAAAATTTCTACATCAGTGTGATCAAAATGATAAGCGTGCACTCCTTGTTGTAGATGAAGCCCAGAACCTTTCTTCTCACACAGTTGAAGAGTTAAGAATGCTATCTAATTATCAAACAGATAAGAAGCCATTGCTACAAACATTCTTACTTGGCCAGCCTGAGTTTAGAAAAACTTTATTAGGTGCTGATATGCAGCAATTGCGCCAAAGAGTTGCCGCCACCTATCACTTGGGACCAATGAATCCATCTGAAACAAAAGCCTATATTGAGCATCGACTGACTACTGCCGGCTGGAATAATGACCCCTCTTTCAGTCAAGATGCCTTTGATGTTATCTATGAGTACACGGGTGGTATTCCACGAAAGATAAATACACTTTGTGAACGATCACTTCTAATGGGCTGCCTTGAAGAATTACATAGTTTTAGTGGTACAGAAATTAATAAAGTAATTCGTGATATTCAACATGAATATGATATGCCTATAGTGGAAACGACAACTGTAGAAACAGATATGCTACTTGACGCGCCTGATGCCACACCAGATACAGGAAAAGAAAAAGTAGCTGACACTGAGCTAAGAAAAATGGATCAACGACTTGTCAATATGGAAAACTCTATTTCCTCAGTACTAGATTTATTAAAGGAAGTACTTGCTTCATCAACGGTAAAAAAAAAGTCCTGGAAAAGAAAACCCCGAATTCTAAAATTTAATACGCATTCCCGTGTCAAATAATCAGAGTCTGAGAACTATGTCTGTGTCGTATACACTTGTTCACACAGTGATTAAAGGAATTACTCACAAAGCCGATAATCATGTTTACACAAAATAGAGAATATCAGATGGACCTGACACCAATACGGAACGCAATGACCATCGACGTAGAGGACTACTTTCAGGTCTCAGCTTTTGCTTCACATATTCCAAGAAAATCCTGGGCGACTATTTCATGTCGTGTAGAAAGAAATATAGATCGCATCCTCTCCCTACTTGACGAAAAACAAGCAAAAGCAACTTTTTTTACTTTGGGTTGGATTGCCGAGCGTTATCCGTCTATGGTAAAACGGATCGTATCAAACGGTCATGAACTTGCCAGTCATGGGTGGGCCCATCAACGAGTCTCTGATCAAGAACCCCAAGAATTCCTTGATGATATTGTTCGAAGTAAAGCTCTTCTCGAAGACATTAGTGGCCAACAGATACTTGGTTACCGTGCGCCAAGTTTTTCCATAAGTAGTAATAATCTCTGGGCTTTGGATTTACTCGAAGAAGCTGAATACCGTTACAGTTCGAGCATTTATCCTATCCATCACGATCATTATGGTATGCCAAATGCACCCCGATTCGCCTTTTATCCAAAAAATAATGGTGGATTGCTGGAAATTCCCGTCACTACAGTATGCCTATTTAATCGAAATATTCCAGCGGGAGGAGGAGGCTATTTCCGACTTTGGCCATATGCTTTTTCACATTGGCTTCTACAAAGGTTAAATCGTCTTGAGAACCGTTCTGCAATTTTTTATTTTCATCCTTGGGAAATTGACTATGAACAACCACGTCAGCAAGGTCTCAATGTTAAGACCAGATTTCGCCACTATGTCAATCTTCATCGTATGGAAGGACGGGTCAAAGCGCTGACCCAAGACTTTAGCTGGGATCGAATGGATCGGATCTTCCTGGAATAAGACATATGAGTTCCACCACAGATGCATTTCAGGATCGTGTCATCCATTCTTCTCAAGTTACTGAACTATCCATCCATCAGCTTCAGCCAAAAGACGCAACTAAATGGGATGAATTTGTACTGAAGTGTCCAGAAGCTACATTTTTCCACCGTGCAGGTTGGGAAGTAGTTATTAATCAAGCATTCGGGCATAAAACATATTTCTTCTATGCCGAGTTGAACGGACAGATTCATGGTGTACTACCTCTAGTTGAGATCAACAGCTATCTTTTTGGCCATTCATTGAGTTCCTTACCATTCTGTGTTTATGGTGGTATCGCCGCAAATTCTGAATCAGCTAGGACAGCACTTGATCAGGTCGCTCAAACACTTGCTACAAATTTAAGAGTTGACTATCTTGAATACCGAAATCTGAGAACACAACACTCAAGCTGGCCAACAAAGGATCTATATGTGACTTTTCGTAAAGAGATTTTTCCAGAAATAGCACAGAACATGCAGGCCATCCCTCGTAAACAACGCGCAATGGTGCGTAAGGGAATAAAATTTGGGCTACAAAGTGAAATAGATCAGAATACCGAACGTTTTTTTGCTGCCTACTCTGCAAGTGTACATCGTCTTGGCACACCAGTATTTTCTAAAAAATACTTTCATCTCCTCAAGAAAACTTTTCTAGATGATTGTGAGCTCCTAATAATTACTAAAGATGGACGCACCATAAGTGGTGTTATGAATTTTTATTTTCGAGATGAAGTCCTACCCTATTATGGAGGAGGTACCAGTGAAGCACGTAATTTAGCAAGTAATGATTTCATGTACTGGGAGCTGATGCGACGCGCCTGTGAAAGAGGATACAAAATCTTCGACTTTGGTCGTAGTAAGCACAATACTGGGTCTTTTGATTTTAAAAAGAATTGGGGATTCGAACCACAACAACTTCATTACGAATATCAGCTCCACCAGGCTAAGGTAATACCCGAACATAATCCACTTAATCCAAAATATAAGCTTTTTATCAAAGCTTGGCAAAAAATGCCTCTGACCTTAGCAAACATCATTGGCCCGCATATCGTAAAAAACCTAGGCTAAATTGATGCAAAATCTTTTATACCTCGTCCACCGAATTCCGTACCCACCTAATAAAGGGGACAAAATACGGTCCTATCACTTACTCAAGCACCTAAGTCAGCACTATAACGTTTATCTAGGTACTTTCATTGATGACGAGAAAGATTGGGAATATGTTGATAAAGTTAAGGAGCTCTGTAGTGAGGCCTGTTTTATTAAACTTCATCCACTAGCAGCTCGTGTGCGAAGTCTCCTAGGTATGTTGACTAACCATCCTCTAACACTGCCATATTATAAAGATATGAAGTTGCAAGTTTGGGTAAACAATTTACTTAAAAAACAATCTCTAAAAAACATTCTGGTGTTCTCCTCATCTATGGCACAGTATGTAGATAGATCATGTTCAACTCATCGTGTAATTGACTTTGTAGATGTTGATTCAGATAAATGGAAGCAATACTCTAAAACCAAACCCTGGCCACTAAACTGGCTTTATCAGCGAGAATCTAAACTGCTACTGGATTATGAAAGAAAGATAGCAAACACCTTTGACAGTACAACTTTTGTGTCTGAAACAGAGGCTAATTTTTTTAAACAACTTGCTCCTGAAACAACAGAAAAGATTACTTACTTCAACAATGGTGTTGATGCAGATTATTTTGCACCGCAAAACATATACCCAAACCCTTATCCAAATAATATTAAGACATTGGTCTTTACTGGGGCCATGGATTACTGGGCCAACGTTGATGCCGTGGAATGGTTTGCCCGCAATGTATTTCCCTTAATTCGTGCTCAAGTTCCTTTAGTTGAATTTTATATAGTTGGTAGCCGGCCAACCACTAGGGTTATGGCACTAGCAGCCTCGTCTGGTATTACTGTAACCGGTCTAGTTAAAGACATCAGACCTTACATAGCTCATGCATCTTTAGTAGTAGTACCACTACGAATTGCCCGTGGTATACAAAACAAAGTATTAGAGGCGATGTCAATGGAGAAAACCGTGATTGTATCTCCCCAGGCTGCAGAGGGTATTTGTGCACTTCACGGTCAAGAACTATTCGTAGAAAAGAATGAACAAGATTTCGCTAATAGAGCCATCGCCCAGCTTAAGGACGGACCAAATGTAGTAATGGGTCACGCTGCAAGAAGCCGTGTGTTGGAAAATTACAGCTGGGAAAAAATCCTGGATCAAGTTGATTCATTACTTTTATATAAACAAAAAAATAATGTTGAAAAGGACCATTCTGGTAATTTGCAGAATCAATTAAAGTCAACAGAAAACAAAGTTGCATAATCATGCAGGATCAAATGAAGCCCCCAGAAAGCATTAAGCAGCCTCCTCTAATTGCCCATGTAATCTATCACCTTGGTGTTGGGGGCCTAGAAAATGGCGTGGTTAATTTAATCAATCATATCCCCCCCGATCGCTACCGGCACGCCATTGTATGTCTAAAAAGCTACTCTGATTTTAGTAAAAGAATATCAAAAAAGGATGTAGAAATCGTAGCGTTAAATAAACGAGAAGGGAGAGACCTTGGTCTTTATGTAAATCTCTTCAAGACTCTAAGACGCCTTAAACCAGACATAGTACATACAAGAAATCTCGCAACTATTGAAGGACAAGTGATTGCGACTGCAGCAAAAGTTCGTGCACATATACATGGAGAACATGGCCGAGACATATTTGATCTATATGGTAAAAACTACAAATACAACCTATTACGAAAATTAATACGACCCACCATTGATCACT
>JAHELA010000072.1 GCA_024644425.1 Nitrosomonadaceae bacterium | reverse complement strand
CTCGTATAGGAAATTTAACACATCACGCCAATGTTTTACATGGTTTAATTGATGACCATGTAGCAATAGCTAGGAAATATCGTGAACATGGGTTGAATAGGTATACTTTATTGGTGGACGAATTAAGAGAATTGCTTTTGCAAAAAATAATCTTACATGGATGTAAATTGTCGCAGGAAAAAATAAACGATTTGTTGAGTATAGATATCGGACTTAATGCTAGAGGCTTGGAAAGCTGGCTTCAGGCTAAGATTGGTAAGTAAGTAATAGGAGAGGTGGCCGAGTGGTTTATGGTACACGCTTGGAAAGCGTGCGTATGGTTTCAACCGTACCGCGGGTTCGAATCCCGCCCTCTCCGCCACGTGATAGGATAACATAATGATTATATATTTATTATTTTATAACTTTCACTGGTGTTCTTACCGCTGTTCTTACCGCTAATCTTTGCTTAGCGAGGACAACAGGAAGTTTTAGTATCTCAGACGCACCATAAAGGACATAGCAAACACTTCTATCCAGCCGCTATTTTATTTTTTGTGCAATTAGGGCCTATTTCTACTCAATTATAGGGGGTAGGGGTATTACGCGGCAGGCAGGGTATCGATTAAGGAGCCGTCGTTGTAGTGGCACGTACAAGCTTGTACTATCTTCTCATTATTCTTGACTTCTCTGAATGTCTGCTTTTGGCACAAAGCAAACATTCAGAGTCTACTTGTGGTCATATTTCTCTGCTTCTTTAAACTTTGTACTACCTTGATCATTTGTGGGGTGGATGAGTCTTTTTCCGTCTGCTGCTTTGTCGAGGGTTCAAGTTTCTTCTTTGCCTGAGCCGTTTCTAATATTTCTCTCAAACAATTCCTGTACTCTTTAATTAATTGTGTACGCTCTTCAAATTCAATCTCTAAACTTCTCGATTTATTCTGTAATTGAAGAATTTTGAGTTCACGCTCTTTGATAGAATTACGTATGGATTCAACGTATTTGGTTTCTTGGGTAATGATTCGATTTAGTAGTTCTATTATATCTTTCATGTCAGAAAATGATTGTTCTCTAAAATACATTCGTTCACATTCGAATCCCCAGAAACTCAAACTTCTCACAAAATGATCGTTCACCTAATATCAAAAGTCAATTAAAACATTGTGTTATAGGTCAAATTTGACTTATCCTTTCTGCCAACCTGAATGTCTGCTTTTGGTACAAAGTAGACATAATCAAATTTTAATTACAATAATATTGTCACTTAGTGTCCCACCAGTGTCCCATGAAAAAGTCATATAGGGGTATTAAGCGGCAGGCGGGGTGTCGATTAGGGCACCCGTCGTTGTAGTAATACACGCGTATTTTTTCTAAAAAGGAAAATAAAAAAATATGTTTAGTTTGGAGGGATATTTTTATCCATTTCATCACGCAGAGTTACTAACTTTGGCTGATAAAGTACTTCTATAATTTTTTTCTAGACAATAATAACCTGTTTCTATTTCTACCTTGTTTGAAGTCATACCATCGAACTCTGGTTCGTCTGTTGGTGCAGTAGTTAGACCATACATCCATTAGTTCTCTTTGCAAGTCAAATAAGTCACTTCGTTGGTAAGCTTCCTCTATCTTGTCCTTATTGACGTGCGCTAGTGCCAGTTCTAGTACCGCGCTAAGGTATTCTGTTGTTTCTGCTCCCCACTGACGAAATGAAGATCTGAATCCGTGAACCGTTATCTCTGGTGCGACTGTATGAAGGGTCTTATTCACGGCCACATCAGATAACAATCCACCACGAGTACCCGGAAATACATATTCATTATTATCCAACCGCCATTGTTGCATCTTAGTGAGTATATCCATTGCTTCCTTGCATAGCGGTACTCTATGTTCCCGTTCTGCCTTCATACGATTGGCAGGTATGATCCAAACTTTCTCATTCATATCAATCTCATTCCACAGTGCGCCCCTAGCTTCGCCTGATCTGGCTGCAGTTAAGATAGTAAACCGCAGGCAATAAGCAGACAGAGAATCCTTATCACGTAAGGCTGACATTATTTTAGGGACATCGGTATAAGGCGCGGCTGCGTGGTGGATTCTCTTTGTAATCTTCCGTGCTGCTGGTAAAACCGTATCTAAAACACCTTTCCATCTAGCAGGGTTGCCCCTGTTTTGTTCATTGTCATTAACAGCCGCGTAGTCAAGTACTGCCTCTATTCTTTGACGCAGGCGAGACGCAGTTTCTGTTTTAATTGGCCATATAGGCAGTAGGATCGCCTTAACATCGGCTAGTGAAATATCAGCTGGTAGTTTATCTCCAATGATAGGGTAGGCATATTGCTCTAGAGTGTTATGCCACTGTTGAGTGTGCTTGGCATTTCGCCAACCACTACTCTTTATTTCAATCAGTTCAAGAGCGCAACTCCTAAATGTTTTTGCAGTAGAGTCATGTTCCACTCTTACCAGCGCGGCGGGATTTTTACCGTTTGCTAATGCTGTGTGCATTTTACTTGCCAGATCTCGTGCTTGAGCTAGTGTGCGTTCATTTCTTGATCCAATACCTAGCTCAGTAACTTTGCCACTTAACTTATATCGAAAAACCCAGCTTCTTGCTCCCGTGTCCTTCACTCGTAAGTAAAGGTTCCCCCCATCAGGGTGGTTTCCCACTTTAAGAGTGTCCACTTGTCGAGCTGTTAATCGGTTGAGTTTTTTTGCCATAACGCACTTACAGTTCTTACCCTAGTTCTTACCCTAATACATGGATTAAGGTGTATAATGGCGGACGATAATGAACTTGTCAAGCAATGAAACGTCTATAAATAAGGGTTATACTGGATAGCGACGGGTAAGAACGAACTATAGTTCGGCGGACGACATCTCCGCCAAATAGTTAGTAAACAAATATATTTTATGCAGATATTTATTATATGTATTAGGTAGGAGGTTATCAGATTTTTAAAACAGCTATTTCCATTTCGACTATAGATGCTTATCTTGAGACAGATTATCAAGTAAATGCCGAAGAGAAATTTATTTTAAATGTTGGACGCCTAAGTTCAGAGCTTGCTCGATGGTTTCAAGTTAATAAAGAAAATCAGGCTGCATTCATTACAGCCTGGAATCCGTTGGGTGTGCAAACTTCCAAATCTATCAATAGTATTAACGAGAAAAAACTAATTGCGGAGATAGAAGCTCGTGATCTTTTTTATCTGGCGGGGGAGAGTAAAGATCCATCAGGCTTATGGCCCAGTGAGGCAAGCCTATTGGTCTTTGGAATCTCACTGGAGTCTGCCAAGGCATTGGTAAATCGATACAATCAAAATGGGTTTGTTTACATAGGTAATGATTCAATTCCTCAATTGATCCTACTACGATAAAAAATGATTTATGGTTCCTTTGAATTTCGATATACATTGTTGAGTTGATTTATTACATGTCATTTCTGATTACTTGCTACTATTGAAGGGATGGTGTGTACATTAAGTAAATTGTCACCCTGTTGATAACTTATTTTTTTTCTCTCTTCTAAGAATTTCTCTAATTATTTCTTGAAATTGTTCACGTGCTTCGTCTTCGATAAAAACCTGTCCAATAAATTTTTGAACCCACATATCGGGAACAATACTTGCATGATAGGCAATACGTGTGTAGTTACCTTCTAGCAATAACTGTGTGGTTTCCTCCATCTTACGCATGTTGCCTCTAATCATGCGCTCTCGAATTTTCCAATATGGAAATAAATTGATTTGTCGTAAAGATTCAAATGAGAAGGTGAGTATGCCCACTTTTATGATTGAGTCCTGTGAAACATACAAAATATTATCTGTTCTATTGATAACTTTGCTGGAATGAACGCTAGATATAAATTTAGGTATGTTATCGAAGTCTGTTAATGTCTCCCAAACTAACTGCGGCTTAACAGGTACTGTAAAGGTCGCGTCAACAATAATTTGTTCGCCATCATTTTGTATCTTTATTTCAATATTTGTATTGTGGCTTTTAATATTCTTGTTAGCTAAAATGCTCTGCTTGGCTTCCATAGGGCTGTTTTTAATAGCCTTATATTTTAGAACGCCATTTCCTGGTTCTTCACCAAATGAAATCAATGGGGTAAAGAGGAAATAAACTAGTAAAAGTTGTTTGCCATACATAACAGTATCTTTATTTATTTAATCTAGTATTCAAATAGTTAAATAGTTGCGCGTGATTAAGTGGCGGAAGCGGTGAGATTCGAACTCACGGAAGAGTCTCCCCTTCGCTAGTTTTCAAGACTAGTGCCTTAAACCGCTCGGCCACGCTTCCATATAAAGATGGTCAAGATAATACCTTTTTGAAGCAGGCATTACTAGCATGCCTATTAACATTCTCCTCTAATATAACAACCATCAATTAACAAGGTTATTTTGCTATGGACTAGTAATTTGCTTACTGAAGAGGAGATTGCTGGTGAGCTAAGTAATAAAATTTTCTTGTGGTAATCAATTATTGGATAGGAAGGTTTATTTCCCCATATTTATTATGGTAAAGTACTACGGTTTTTTCTCTGGTTTTTTGAGGTCGCCATAATTAAGGAAGATAGGGTCGAGATACTTGGAAGATATTGATAAAAAAAACGAAATGAGTGGAAGAAGGCGTTTCCTAATTACTGCGACGTCAGTTGCGGGAGGAATTGCAGGGGTTGCCTGGGCAACACCCTTCATAATGAGCATGTTTCCAAGCGAACGAGCTAAGGCAGCGGGGGCGCCTGTAGAGGTTGACATCAGTAAACTTGAGCCAGGCATGCTACTTATGGTGGAATATCGTGGAAAGGTAGTATGGGTGTTAAATCGCACTTCTGAAATGTTGGCTACTCTCTCGAAGCTTAACGACCAATTAGCTGATCCTAAATCGGAGAAGGAGCAACAACCCGAGTATGCTCAAAATCCAACACGTTCTATCAGACCAGAGATTCTAGTTACTACGGGTGTTTGTACTCATTTAGGATGCTCTCCAGTATTTCGTAAAGAGATTGCTCCAGTAGATCTTGGTTCTGATTGGTTGGGTGGGTTCTTTTGTCCATGTCATGGTTCTAAGTTTGATTTAGCAGGTCGTGTCTATAAAAATGTTCCGGCACCTACCAATCTACTTGTGCCACCTCATACCTATTTAAGTGAAAATATTTTGCTTATAGGCTCAGAGAAAAAGGAAGAAGCTTAAATGGGTAAGCGTTTAAACTCAATTGTAAAGTGGATAGATGAGCGCTTTCCACTAACTTCTAACTGGAAGGCGCATCTAACTGAATACTACGCACCTAAAAATTTTAATTTTTGGTATTACTTTGGCTCTTTGGCAATGTTAGTTCTGGTGAATCAGCTTCTAACTGGTATTTTTCTAACTATGAACTATAAGCCAGATGCAAGTATGGCATTTGCTTCAGTGGAATATATTATGAGAGATGTAGATTTTGGCTGGTTGATTCGTTATATGCACTCTACTGGAGCATCTATGTTTTTTGTTGTGGTGTATTTGCATATGTTTCGAGGAATGATGTATGGCTCATACCGTAAGCCACGAGAACTTTTATGGCTTATTGGTTCCGGAATCTTTTTTGTCTTAATGATGTTGGCATTTACGGGCTATATTTTACCATGGGGGCAAATGTCTTACTGGGGCGCGATGGTAATTATAAACATGATTATGGCGATTCCAGTAATAGGCGAACCGCTATCTAACTTGATTTTGGGCGACTTTACGCTTTCTGACGCTGCACTTAATCGATTTTTTGCTTACCATGTAGTGACATTACCAGTCTTGTTAGTGACGTTAGTAGTAGTACATGTGATAGCCCTACATGAAGTTGGTTCTAATAATCCTGATGGCATCGAGATTAAAGCGAACCGCGACCCCAAGACAAATATTCCAGTAGATGGTATTCCATTTCATCCTTACTACACAGTGAAGGATATCTTTGGAGTAGTAGTATTTTTAATCTTATTTTGTGGCATTATATTTTTTGCGCCAGAGATGGGTGGCTATTTTCTTGAGTATAACAACTTCATTCCAGCAAATACGCTACAGACGCCTGATCATATTGCGCCAGTATGGTATTTTACGCCCTATTATTCGATGTTGCGGGCTGCTACAGTCAATTTCCTATGGATAGATGCAAAGCTCTGGGGCATAATTCTTATGGGTGGTTCGGTTGCAATCATTTGTTTATTGCCTTGGTTGGATCGTAGCCCAGTAAAATCAATTCGCTATAAAGGGCCATACTTCAAGACTGCACTCACCCTTTTTGTTATTAGTGTCTTTGTTCTTGGCTGGTTAGGAACAAAGACTCCTACACCTCTATACACGCTTCTTGCGCAAATCTTTACAGTTATCTATTTTGCTTTCTTTATTCTAATGCCATGGTACAGCAAGATAGATAAGTGCAAGCCTGAGCCAAAGAGAGTAACTAAATGAGGGGAATAAGAGTTTTATTATTTTTTTTATGCCTAGTTCCGCTTACAGCATTTGCTGGTGGATCAAGAGTAACCTTGGATCAAGCTCCAATTCAATATACAGACACACTTTCGTTACAACGAGGAGCAAAAATTTTTGTAAATTACTGCTTGACTTGCCATAGCGCTAATTACATGCGTTATAACCGGCTCAGAGATCTGGGCCTTAGTAAAAAACAAATTAAAGATAACCTGATCTTCACAGGAAAGAAACCAGGTGATCTAATGAAGATTGCCATGAAAGAGAAAGAAGCTCAGAAATGGTTTGGTGTAGTCCCGCCTGATTTATCTGTGATTGCTCGTTCACGTGGCGCAGATTGGTTATATACCTATTTGCGTCAATTTTATCGTGACGAATCCACGACAACTGGTTGGAACAATCTGGTATTTGACAAAGCCGCCATGCCCCATGTTCTATATGAGTTGCAAGGGGAGCAGTTGCTCAGGTTAGAAATGGTTGACGATGGACATGGTGGAAAACATGAAGTGAAGAAATTAGTATTGAATAAACCAGGCTTACTTTCTAAAACAGAATATGACATGTATGTTGCAGATTTAGTAAATTATTTAGTTTATTTGGGAGAACCTGCTGCTACCTATCGGGTTCAGTTAGGAATCATTGTTATGCTTTTCCTATTTGGTATGCTAGGACTTACTTATGCTTTGAAACATGATTTCTGGAGGGAAGTTCATTGATAATTTTTTGTCTACTAGCAGTGTTCGATTCAATATCTCCTTTGGAGGTTAAATCATGATGACGCTGTATTCGGCAACCACGTGTCCTTTCAGTCATCGCTGTCGTATTGTGCTGTTTGAAAAAGGTATGGATTTTCAGATTATTGATGTTGATCTCTACAATAAACCTGAAGATTTGGCAGTAATGAGCCCGTACAGTCGGCCTCCAGTTCTTGTTGAGCGTGATCTTGTTTTATATGAATCGAATATCATTAACGAATATGTAGATGACCGTTTTCCACATCCGCAGTTGATGCCTGCAGATCCGGTAATGCGTGCTCGTGCACGATTGTTCTTACATCGCTTTGAACAAGAACTTTTTTGCCATATTGATGCAGTCGAAAACGGAAGCCCGAAAGCGGCAGATAAGGCCCGTGCAGCAATCTGTGACAATTTAAGCGTTATTGCACCAGTATTTGTTAAACAGAAATATATGTTGGGTGATGAGTTTTCTATGTTAGATGTAGCGATTGCACCACTCTTGTGGCGGCTCGACTATTATGGAGTTCAGCTACCCAAGCAGGCTGCGCCGCTATTAAAGTTTGCAGAACGCTTGTTCAGTAGGCCACCATTTATAGAAGCGTTAACAGCTTCTGAGAAAGCAATGCGGAAATAAAAAAGATTTGCAAGAGTAGTTTTATTCTCCTCAGTAGTTATAGTTAGCATTCTTTTCGTAACATCAGATACTTTCGAAGTGCCTTCTATTGCTTCTTTTCTGAGTTGATCTTTTTTTCGCGGTTACTATAATTATTCATATGCCGGCATAGCTCAGTTGGTAGAGCAGCTGATTTGTAATCAGAAGGTCCCGAGTTCGACTCTTGGTGTCGGCACCATT
>JAHELA010000071.1 GCA_024644425.1 Nitrosomonadaceae bacterium | reverse complement strand
CAAAGGGATCAGGTATGATTCATCCCAACATGGCTACCATGTTGAGTTACATAGCGACTGATGCTGCTTTGAGTCAACCATTACTAAACGAATTGATAGGTTACGCAGCAGATAATTCATTCAATCGAATTACTGTGGATGGAGATACTTCGACCAATGATGCTTTTATTCTAATTGCGACAGGCCGTGCAAATAACCCAGAAATAGTTGATAAAGCAAGCTCGGAATTCAAAGTATTACGAAAAACGGTGACTGAGGTGGCATTGTTACTTGCAAAAGCTATAGTACGGGATGGTGAGGGTGCAACAAAATTTATTACGGTAAAAGTTGAAGGTGGAAAAGTCATAGATGAGTGTGAAAAAGTGGCATTTTCGATTGCTCATTCACCACTGGTAAAAACTGCATTTTTTGCCTCTGATCCAAATTTAGGGCGGATACTTGCTGCTGTAGGTTATGCAGGAATAAATGATCTTGATGTAAGTTCTTTGCTAATTTATCTTGATGATGTACTAGTAGTTGAGAATGGTGGAAGGGCAAGTAGTTATAGTGAACAAGAGGGTAAGCGAGTAATGCAGCAGCCTGAAGTTACTGTGCGAATTGTTCTGAATAGAGGGAAAGCTTTAGCTACGGTATGGACATGTGATTTTTCTTACGATTATGTAAAAATTAATTCGGAGTATCGAAGCTGATCTTTTAGCTTGTTCATCTATCTTGGTATGACTTATCTCCCAGCAATTGAAGTAGTTGTGGCAGTTATAACTCGATCAAATGGCAGTTTTCTTTTGGTCCGTAGGCCCGAGGGCAAACCCTATGCAGGTTATTGGGAGTTTCCTGGTGGAAAAATAGAGCCTGGTGAGTCTCGTGAGCACGCACTCAATCGAGAACTAATGGAAGAATTGGGCATACATATTGAACTTGCTTATCCGTGGATTGCACGTGTATTTACTTATGCGCATGCGACTGTACGTCTTTACTTTTATAAGGTTGTGAAATGGCATGGAGAGCTGCATGCATATGAAAAACAGGAGCTATCCTGGCAATTTGTGGATGAGGTAAAAGTTACGCCAATGTTACCGGCAAATGTACCTGTGTTGCGAGCACTTGCCTTACCTGCAGTTTATGTAATTACTAATACAGCTGAACTAGGTGTACAGGCTTCATTGTTACAGATTGAAAACTTTATTAAACAAGGTTCACGGTTGGTGCAGATACGTGAGAAAAAAATGACAAAAGATAAGCTACGGGTATTTGCTTATGAAGTAGTTGAGCTTACTCGTCGTCATGGCGCTCAAGCTTTGCTGAATGACGATATTTCGTTATCTAAGGAGATTGGTATGGACGGGGTACACCTTTCTTCCGTACAGCTTATGGATCTTTCCGTCCGTCCAAACATCAGCTTGTGCGGTGCATCATGCCATAATGCAGAGGAGCTTTTTCATGCTGAGCAACTAAATATAGATTTTGTAGTATTAGGTCCGGTTTTGCCAACGTTAAGTCATCCTGGGGTTGCTCCTCTTGGTTGGAGGAAGTTTGCCGCGCTTATCCGTGACTATCCACTTCCAGTATATGCATTGGGCGGTTTACGCTTGGAAGATTTAACTACGGCTTTGGAGCATGGTGGCCAAGGAATTGCCATGATGCGGGGTGGTAAGGTAGAGTCATAGAGTCTCGCTAGCTATTTAATCATAGGAATAATGTATCCTATTGATTATAAAGTACAGAAAGTTAGATCAAACTCCACATCTTTTTCATATACCTTGGTTTTTTGTCTTGAGCCCGAAGTTACGAATCGAATAGTGAGGGCATACTTATTGGCACTGATCTCAGGAACACAGGGCAAGCTTTCGCTTATCTTTAAGCACAGCATATGAGCTGCGCATCCTTGACCCATTTGTTGGAACATACCACGGTGGGCCTTGTGTTGAAAGGTTCTTCCGCTGTTTCGTAAAAGACGCAGAACAATTCTAAAACCATCACGGATTGGCAGTAGTGGCGTGATCCATTCATTAAGGTTTTCACGGCATTGTTTAGGGTCTAAGTGTAACCAATAGTGATAGGAAGGCAAGTCAAATTCGCATGCACCTCCAGGGATTCCAACGCGTTGTTTAATGCCCATCAGCCACTCATTTTCACGCAAGTGTTCACCGACTTTTCCCGTCATACTTAACATGCCATGAGAGGCAATTTTAATGTCATTTAATACCTGGTCCAATGCTTCTTCTGAAACATCCGGATTTTTTCGCAAAGCTTCAAGTGCTTGTCTTTGTCGTTCTAGCTCCTGTAATAGATCCGATTTCATATCTGCACGGCTTGCAACATCGAGAATTTCAAATAAGGTGACAAGCGCCGAGTGATGCTCGGCAGGATCATCCTTGTCCGCAAAGAAAGCCACTTTGTCAAACAAGTCTTCGAGTCGCAACAAGGTGCGAATACGTTCATTGAGAGGGTGCTCGTAACAAATCACAATGAAATATCCTAGATAGCACAATGGATCATGATAATTTTGCTGTATAAAACATAATTTTACAAATGGAAATTAATTCAACATAGTAGTCTAACGATAGACTAACCTAATATTCATTCAATAAATTTAGATATTTTTGATGTAATATTTCTACCTGTTCTTGTAAGTGGGTTATATCCATATTATTTACGATTACATCATCTGCATGTTCCAGGCGTTCCTGGCGTGAAACTTGTGTATCCATAATGGCATGTACTTGTTGTGTGTTCAGTTCACTACGTTTAATAGCGCGAGTAACCTGATTTTCCTCATCGCAATCAACAACTAGGATTCGCTGAACTATATCACGGTAACTACCAGTTTCTAGTAGTAGTGGTACGACTATCACAATATAGGGAGAAGAAGTAAACTCAATAAGACGAACCGTCTCTTTCCGAATAAGAGGATGTAGGATTGCCTCAAGTTGTCGTAGAGAGACGTTATCAGAAAACACAAGGTCGCGCATCTTATTTCTATCTAGAGCACCATCTGCAGTGATGAAATTGTTACCAAAAGATTTTTGTATACTGAAGATAGCAGTGCCCTTTGCTTGTGTAAGTTTATGCGCGATTTCATCTGTGTCGATAACGTTTATACCTAAGTCGGCAAAGAATTTTGCAGTACTGGTTTTTCCACTACCGATTCCTCCAGTTAATCCGATTACCAAATGCATATGCTAAAGCAAACCAAGATATGTATGATTAAGTTGGTTTCCCCAAAATAGTGCAATAAGACCACCACCAACTAGATATGGTCCAAAGGGAATAGGAACATCACGTTTATGTTTGGTTACAACTATCAGTCCAATTCCAATTACGGCCCCTACCAAGGAAGAAAGTAAAATAACTAACGGCAACATTTTCCAACCGAGCCATGCGCCAATCACAGCCAGTAGTTTGAAGTCACCATAGCCCATACCTTCCTTGCCTGTGGCTAGTTTAAAACACCAATAAACCGACCATAAAGCAAGAAAACCAGAGACTGCGCCGATAATTGCAGAACGAATGTCAGTAAAGCCATCGCCTAGATTTACTAATAATCCAATCCACAAAAGGGGAAGTGTGATGTCATCAGGAAGTAGCTGAGTGTCCAGATCAATAAATGCAAGGGAAATCATTGCCCAAACAAAAATCAATGCAGCAAGGGAAAGAAATCCGAATCCAAAATGCCAAGCAACAAAACCACTGATAATGCAGGTCAAAGCTTCAATAATAGGATAGCGTGGAGAAATAGAAGTTTTGCATTGTGAGCAACGTCCTCCTAGGACTAGATAACTTATTATTGGGATATTTTCTAACGCAGTAATTTTATGTTTACAATTGGGACAGGCAGAACGGGGTTTAATAATACTGAGTGGCGGTAAACTTTCAGTAGTTTCTCCGCGCAATTCTGCGCACTGCTGATGCCATTCTCTTTCCATTATTTTTGGGAGTCGGAAGATAACTACGTTCAGAAAACTACCAACCATCAAACCAATGGTAGCACACAGCGAAATGAAGAGAACCGGAGTGGTCTGCAGCAGTGTAATGAATGACATAGGAGCTTCCGGGTTTAATAATACTTCAAGATTTCTGGAGAATACATCGTATTCTCAGATATCTGGATTTATCCGACAGCTTGGCCCATTTTAAAGATAGGCAGATACATTGCAACTACCATGCTACCAATAAGAGTACCTAGTACTACCATAATGACTGGCTCCATCAGGCTGGAAATCGCGGCAACAGCATCGTCTACCTCTGCTTCAAAGAAATCGGCTACTTTACTAAGCATAGAGTCTAGGGCACCAGATTCTTCTCCGATAGAAACCATCTGAATTACCATACTTGGAAAAACATTTGCATTTTCCATTGAATTTGCCAGGGCGTTACCAGTAGTGACTTCCAGTTGAATCTTTTTGGTGGCTTCAAAGTAAACATAATTACCAGCTGCACCCGCAACCGAATCAAGCGCTTCAACAAGTGGAACACCTGCAGCAAACATAGTTGAAAGTGTTCGTGTCCAGCGAGCAATGGTCGCTTTACGGATAACATCACCAAATACTGGCATTTTTAGTAGTAGTCGATCCATAACACGTTGCATAGGGACAGAACGTTTCCAAGCAAAGAAAAAACCGTAGAAGCTGCAACCTATTGTTCCGAAAATTGCCCACCAGTAAGCCACAAAAAAGTCAGAAATTTCCATAACTATAAGTGTGGGAGTAGGTAATGTCGCACCAAATCCCGAAAATAGTTCTTTAAATGCAGGGATTACAAAAATCATAATTACCGCAGTAATAACAAACGCTACTACAATAATAGAAACAGGGTAAAATAGCGCAGATTTGATCTTTCCTTTGATGGCCTGAATTTTTTCCTTGTAGGTTGCTAGGCGATCTAACAAGCTGTCTAAAATACCAGCTGCTTCACCTGCGCTTACTAGGTTGCAGAATAGTGCATCAAAATATAAGGGATATTTACGGAAGGCGCTAGCTAGGCTGCTACCAGTTTCAACGTCAGTTTTGATGTCCATTAGTAACTTGGCAACTGCACGATTACTGTGACCTTTTCCTACTATATCAAAGGCTTGAAGAAGAGGGACGCCTGATTTCATCATAGTTGCAAGCTGACGGGTGAATAAGGTTATGTCTTTCTCAGTAATAGTACCGTTTGTTCGAACCCTCTTTATTTTTGTTACATTAATGCCCTGACGACGTAGCATGGAACTAACGACTACCGTACCAGCTGCACGCATTTCTCCTTTAACTACTTTTCCAGACTTGTCTTTACCTTCCCACGAATAACTTACTTCCTTGGCTTTCTTGTTTGCAGTTGCAGTTGCAGCTACCATAATTGCTCCTTAGGGAAATCTGTCCACATAACATAGTTGGATGTGATGAAGCATCCATATTTTTGTTTCTTTATCTTTCACTTAGCCCCTATATTTAATCACTGAGGTATGCTTTGTGAGAATTTAATCGCAATAAAGGTATTAACGGCATTATCATGGAAAAGATTTAGAACAAAATATTAAGTAGCGAGTATGCTGCAACCCTATGTGTTTGAAGTAATTTATCCTATTCATTTAAAGTTGCAACAGGATAGATCTGAACCATTTTAACTACTCGATTTTGGGTCTGGATGATTTCCATTGGGTACCCAGCAATCTTTAATCCTGTGCCGGCTTCAGGAATATCCTGAAAGTGCTCTAGAATCAATCCATTGAGGGTTTTTGGGCCTTCTAGTGGGAGTTCTAATCCAAGTTTCCGATTAAGATCTCGTAGTAAACTACTGCCTTCAACTATTACGCTTCCATCATCCTGTTTCAGGTATGTGCCGACTTGTAATGGTGAGTGGGTTGTAAATTCGCCTATAATTTCCTCAATTATATTTTCAAGCGTTACTAGGCCCATCCAGTCACCATATTCGTCCACTACAAAGCCAACTCGTTCACGGTTTTCTTGAAATAGTTGTAGCTGCAAAAAGAGGGGTGTGCCAGATGGAATAAAGTATGGCTCACGCATGATCTTCTCAAGACCTATGGCGGTAATTTCTCCACTACTCATCTGGTTCAGTACTTTGCGAGTAGAAATTATTCCGGTCACGTCATCCAGCGTTCCTCTATATAATGGTAAACGAGTATGATGACAGGTAAGTAGCTGACTCTTAATTGTTTCATCACCAGCTTCTATGTCTATAGCTTCGATCTGTCCACGCGGGACCATAACATCATCAACAGTAACAGATTCAAGGTCAAGCAGATTAAGTAACACACTATGATGTTTCTTTCGGATGGAATACCCTTCTTCCAATACTAAAGTTTTTAGTTCTTCTAGGCTTAGTTTATGAACAGAACTACCCTCCTTAGGTTTAATGTGCAAGAGAACAAGAATTGCTTGCACGAATAAATTGACAAACCATACTATTGGGTAGAAAAGCTTTAGTAGCGGTGTTAATACATAGCTTGAAACCAGGGCGATTTGTTCCGGATATGTAGCAGCGATTACTTTTGGTGTAATTTCGCTGAATACTAAGATAGCAAAAGTTACACATACTGTGCCAATGAATAGAGCAAGATCATTGTGGCCAAAAATTGTGGAGACAATTACCGCTACTAATGTTGCAGCAGCGGCATTTAATAGATTGTTACCTAGGAGGATAACCCCCAGTAGCCGATCTGTTTTTGCTAACAATAAGGTGGTTAACTTGGCGCCGCGGTGTCCCTGCTTTGCAAGAATCTTCAACCTATAACGGTTGATTGCCATCATGCTAGTTTCAGAGAGAGAGAAAAATCCAGATAGAACCAATAAAAAAACTAACGCGATCAGCAGCGCATATAACGGCATATCTTCCAAAAAGCGCCTTTATTCAAATAAGGAGAATTTAGTATCGAAGGGGTGAGAAGTTTTGTCAAGGATTTGAACCGAGAAGATGATAAAAAATACCACAAAAACTCCTATATTTTTATACGGCTTTGATTACTAGCGTTGTAATATCACTTCCAATACAAACTTGCTGCCAATATAAGCAAGTAATAATATGACGAATCCAATCAGTGTCCAGCGAATAGCGATACGTCCACGCCAACCATATAGTTGTCTTCCTGTTAGCAGGGCAGCGAATACACCCCAAGAGATGAACCCAAATAAGGTTTTATGGGTAAATTTCAGTGGTTGCCCGAATACCTCTTCAGAGAATACAACGCCACTGATAAGAGTTAATGTTAACAGAATAAATCCCGCCCAAATGATACGGAATAATAATTTTTCCATAGTCAAAAGAGGTGGCAGATTTAATAGAGTTGGAGACATAGCAGGGTGATGCAGGCGCCGCTCCACGAATGCCATTAGCAAAGCGTGCAGTGCGGCAATAGTGAGTAAACTGTAAGCCATCATTGCAACTAGGATGTGAGCCTTGAATGCGGGGAGTTCAGTATTCGCTAAGGGACGTAGTGATGGAAACACTAGCGGCAACAATACTGCTATTGCTGCTATTGGCGCGACAAGTGTTTGTAATGCTTCTAGGCGGTAGAAGAAGCTGGATAGCCAATAGATTAGTGCGGTGAGCCACACTATAGAGGAAACCGCGTTGGCAACACCAAAGCTCAGTCCAGTGCTAGAGAAAATAGAGAGATAAAGCGTATATCCGTGTAATATAAGAGGAATGAGGATTACAAAACTATCCCAGCTAGCAGCTACGGTCGAGCTGTCCATGGATTGTTTTGAAGCGTTCCATTTCGTACGCCAGAAATGCCAACCGATCAATCCATAAAGCAGAAATGCAGCTAGATAAAATAAAATACTAGACATTAATATATTACAGACTAAAACAAAAATAACGGGTTAGTCTACACCAATTTTTCTTGAGAGGCATTGAGCATGTTCGATAATCTTACTAATCGACTTTCAGGTGTTATGAAGTCCTTGCGGGGCGAGGTGAGGCTAACTGACACTAATATCGAGGATACGTTACGCGAAGTACGGATAGCGCTACTGGAAGCTGACGTAGCTTTGCCTGTAATTAAGGAATTTATCACCCATGTAAAAGAAAAAGCTATTGGGAAAGAAATTGTAGGCAGTCTTTCACCGGGACAAGCACTGGTAGGCGTTGTACATCAGGAACTGATTGT
>JAHELA010000189.1 GCA_024644425.1 Nitrosomonadaceae bacterium | reverse complement strand
CAATTTAATCAGATGTTGTTGGAAATTACACCATTCCTAATGTTGCTGATTGCCCCGTTGGGTTTGGGTGTAGTTGCTTGGGCAACGCGTTTTTTTGTTGGTTCTCAAGGCAGCGGTATTCCACAAACTATCGCTGCACTTGATAACGAACAATTACGTAATCGAGTATTCTCTTTACGTATTGCCTTAGGTAAGATTCTACTTACCCTTATGGGGCTGTGCTGTGGCGCATCTATAGGCCGCGAGGGCCCTATGGTGCAGGTAGGTGCCACTATCATGCATTCGCTGGGAAAATTGGTGCGCTTTTCTCGACTTCAAGCGGAAAAGGGCCTGATTTTGGCTGGTGGCGCTGCGGGTATTGCTGCTGCGTTCAACGCGCCACTTGCAGGTATTGTATTCGCGATAGAAGAATTAAGTCGCTCACATGTGCACCGTACTAACGGAACTATCTTGACTGGAGTGATCCTAGCAGGAGTGACTTCCATGAGTGTACTTGGAGACTATCCCTTTTTCGGTCGCAATTCAGACTCTTTACAACTTGATCAAGCTTGGATTCCTGTTTTGCTATGTGGTATTTCTGGTGGTTTGCTTGGAGGTTTATTTGCTCGCGTGCTTATCGCAATGTCGCGCGGCCTACCAGGGCGTGTTGGTAATTTTGCACGCGACCGGCCTGTAGCCTTTGCTGCTTCTTGTGGGTTCGTCTTAGCTCTTTTTGGTCTATTCTCAAGTGGAACCACTTTTGGCACTGGCTATACCGAAGCTAAGCACATTATAGAAGGAAGCCAAGACTTACCTTTGAATTACGGCATATTGAAATTCCTCGCCACCATTGTTTCTTATGCAAGCGGGATCCCGGGTGGTATCTTCTCACCCTCTCTTGCAGTGGGCGCAGGTTTTGGACTCAACCTTTCGCAATTCATTCCCTCCGTACCAATCGGAGCCGTTATTCTGCTTTCCATGGTGGGCTACTTTGCGGGTGTCGTGCAAGCACCCATCACTACCTTCCTAATCGTTATGGAAATGACTGACAACCATGAGATGGTACTACCCTTAATGGCTACAGCATTGATCGCCACTGCTGTTTCTCGCATGATTTGTCCCCGCCCACTTTATAGTTCGCTTGCCAAACGCTTTCTTTTCTATGATCAACCTCACAAAAATCTAAGTAAAGCAAATAATGACACATCAAATCAAAACAATTAATTCTCAGAATACAAGCCTTGTACCTTAATTAGATATCAGTAGAAATTTTTGTGACCCCTAAAGAGGGCGCTTGCCAATATTCTTTAAATCAAATACTTAATTCCAAAAGTTTCTGATTTACTTGTTCCCCTACTTCTATACCAAAATAATGCCGATAGATACTAAAAGGTTGAACTTAATAGCAACTAATGCCGAGGTTTTGGGAATAAAAAAGATTCCTTTTCTATCGCTATGCTTGTTATTAGGTAATTTCTTTATATTCATAATAATCATAGATGCAGGGAAGCAAAAGGAATATGAAGGTTGTAAAACTGTTGTTATATTCGATGACCACAATTTTAGTTGTGGCGTTTCTTTATATAAACTTCGTATATGCGATTATTGATCAAACTACGCAACAAGAAACACTTAATAATTGCACAAATGATTTTGGAAATAATAGATACTCTTTCTTAAATTCATGCTGGAATCAGCATTCAGAGATCTTATTTCCAATATGGTTATATTTAATTCCTTATCTCCCAGCAGCTCTTCTTTGGAGGCTACGCCGGTCACTAAACATAAACTTACATTTATCCGTTAATGTCTACCCTAAACGTATTGTTACAGGTCTAGTTTGGTTAGGCTTAATTGCGGCTGCGTATGGAATTATTTTGACTTTATGGATTGCAATATATCTCATTGAAATACCACTATCTATGATCTTTTTACCAACAATTGTTTTATCCGGCTGGGTAATCGCACCACTTCTATTGCAAAGTCTACTTGCACCAGTAGAGGCAATGCGCCAAATGACTGCCCTTAAGATTGGG
Source organism: Nitrosomonadaceae bacterium (assembly GCA_024644425.1). GTDB lineage: Bacteria > Pseudomonadota > Gammaproteobacteria > Burkholderiales > Nitrosomonadaceae > BJGV01. The sequence goes on along the minus strand of JAHELA010000189.1, from coordinate 119 downwards.
CTAATTCTAATGTTTATTACACCTGTATTGGTGTTTAGTTTTTCTTTCATCAACACCACCATTGAATCACTGCTAGTTACAAAATCATCACTAATTAGCTGAATACCTTTAACAGGTTG
>JAHELA010000070.1 GCA_024644425.1 Nitrosomonadaceae bacterium | reverse complement strand
CCGATCATTTTTCCATCCTCTTGCACTAACAGCGCACCTATTTTTTTATCTGCCATCAATTGCATAGCATCATGCGCAGATTTATTTGGTTCGACAAATGCAACCTCGTGGATCTTATCTTGCAATAGCTCTCTTACGGTATTCATTGTATATCCTCCAATAGTTATTTTTGGGTTTTTAGTTTCTAATTTAGAATGGTTATATATCGGCAGAAATATAACCAACCATTAGTTAAGTACCCTAAAAATACTCATAGGAGCACAATCAACGATTTAAATGCTGACACCTTGGTCCTAAACACTAACTTTTTCTGCTTGAGACAAGTGGAAAAAGGTGTAAGCACAGTCTAAGAGGAGAGAAACACTATCTTACAACGTAGGTTACAAGCGTGATCAATTCTCTCCTTCTACATAATCTTCACTAGGAAATTCAATACTAACTGTACGCAAGCGAGTACGAAGTAGCTTTATTTCGTCCAGTAACTCTAAAGCAAGTGCAGCCCCAACAAGATCCATGCCAATATCTCGTTGAAGACGTAATGCTACTCGAGCACGGTTCAAACTAATACCATCAAAGTTCCAGCAAGCTGGTTCAATGCCTATAGGTTCCAGCACACCAACATCTACCAACTCGATAATCTGTTCAGCCGAGACAGAACAAGCACAGCAAAGATCGTCTAATGTCAGCTGAGCTTGTTCTTCTAGTATGCATACATTATGTTGCGACAATAAATTTTTGGTTTTCATGTCCTACACCCCCAGTTTGGCGCGTGGATTAAAATTTAATTCTTGCTCCATTTTTCTATAGTAGCTCTTAGCAATTTCAGTATCAGCTGGCGGTAATACTATTGTAATTATCACATAACAATCTCCAGGGGGATTACCCGGTAAGCCCCTTCCCTTCAACCTAAGCTTGCTGCCAGACAATGTATCCGCTGGTATTTTGAGTTCTACAATCCCACCAAGGGTTGGAACCTTAACTGTTTTACCTAGCGCTGCCTCCCAAGGTGCTACAGGTAAATTAAGATAAAGATGTTTTCCATCAACTCTAAAAAATGGATGCGCTTTAAATTCGACTTGAAGATATAAATCTCCTGCTTTGTTATTTCCTGCACCAACACTACCTTGTCCGTTAAGACGAATGTGTTGGCCTTCACGTATACCTTTTGGAATACTCACATTAAGGACCCGTTCTTTAAAAGTTGTACGACCTTTCGAGTTCATTTCAGGAATTTGAAGAGTGATAGTACGAGTTGCGCCCAGATATGAATCTTCTAAGTTAATGAGTATTTTTGCGTGGTGATCCTCCCCTCTAACATTGAAAGTCCTGCGCCCCACTCCACCTTCACGGAAATGTTCCCCAAAAAGGGATGCAAAAAAATCACTATAATCTTGGGCATCACTACCTGCTGAACCAACATCCCGGAATTTGAAACCAGCCTTCCAGTCAGGTGGCGGACGAAACTCTTGTCCTCCCTTCCAGTTAGCCCCCAACTGATCATAAGCCGCTCTCTTCTCCGTGTCTTTCAGGACTTCATAGGCTTCTCCTAGCTCCTTAAAGCGAGTCTCCGCATCAGACGCTTTACTAACATCCGGATGATATTTACGAGCAAGCTTTCGATATGAACGCTTAATTTCATCTTGAGTTGCATCACGTGCAACCCCCATAATTTGGTAATAATCTTTAAATTGCATCGGTTTAGTCTATCCAGGTACTAACATGCCTATATAACAATAACACATTGATCATAGAGGAATAAAACAAACTTGATAAAACCATCTATATAAAATAATTTAAGAGTATAGCGCATCCTAGTTTTTCTTATTCTGTACCAATAATCCAACTAATATTTTTGTATGGAATAAATAACTTTTCAAAAATAGAAAACGATACGCTTAAAGCATGAATTATGTTCAACTGAATAATATTAATGAAAGAAAATTCCTAGTCTGAATCAAATATTCATTTATTTCATAAACTAAGTGGTTTGTGACTTGAAATTCTACGGAATTAGCATAAGCTTATATACTATAAGGCTTACAAATATTTATGAATTAACTTGTTTGTATTCGTTATGTACGTACGCCCAAATTGAAAAGGAGCACACTGTGCAGGCCTCCATTAAAAGAATTATCCTAGCTACTGACTTTTCTGATATATCAAAAAATGCTAGTAACCATGCTCTACTATTGGCTAAAGAAAACAATGCAGAACTCAAAGCTTTGCATGTATTTGATACAAGCGCATGGAATATTCCGCCTCACTATTATTTAACACCTATAGAACCAGGAGGTTTTTCTGGATTTGTTGAGAGTTTAGAAGAAGCCAGACAACGAGGAAAGAATACTCTTGAAGAACTAGCGAAATCATTTGACCAAGAAGTTGAAACTATTTTCACAGAAGGTGATCCTGGTCATGAAATCGTTCGCGTTGCAGAAGAACTAAATGCCGATCTTATTGTTCTTGGAACACATGGTTATAGTGGATGGAAACGATTTACTCTTGGAAGTGTTGCGGAGTTAGTAATCAGGCATGCACCATGTGCTGTTCTAACTATTAGGCCTCAAGAAAAGCAATGAGCCTGCACACTTTGGTCGCCGCTACTGACCTTTCCTCCCTATCGCGTTTTACTGTGCTACGTGCTGCTATGCTAGCTCAGCAAATTGGAGCTCAACTCGAGCTTGTACATGTCTTAGACAAACGAGAACTTGATGAACTGCAGCGATTACTAGGTGAAGATAGCAAGTCAATAGAAGAACGAATTAAATCAAAGACATATGAATTGCTAGTTCAGTTAGCAGACGATATCGGTGAACCACTCGGCGTAAGTGCAGGAAATCATTTGGTGAAAGGAGAGGTGCTCGAAAGTATAGCATCTAAAATGGATGACCTCAAAGCGAGCCTTCTTATCGTGGGTGCGCGTACAAATAATTTTATCCGTGAACAGATTCTAGGTGCTACTGCTGAACGTTTGTTACGTTTGACTCAATGTCCAGTCCTTACTGTGAAACAACCTCCTCGTAAAACATACCAAAGTGTACTCGTGCCAATTGATTTCTCCCCTTGGTCGTTAGGAGCTATTCGTCTTGCAAAATCGGTTGCCCCGCAAGCCGAGCTTACTTTATTTCATGCCTACGAGGTGCCTTATGAAGCCAGAATGCGAATAGCCGGAGAGAAAAAGGAAGCGATTCAGAGCTACCGTGACAAAGTTCAGCAAGAGGCTGATACGCGTCTCCATCAAACTGCTAAGGATGCAGGGATCACTAATGATTGGCGCCCTATAGTTGTACATGGTAACGCTGTACAACGCATCTTAGAACAGGAAGAAAAACAAGGCGCTGATTTGGTTATACTCGGTAAACACGGTCTCGGAATGGTAGAGGAACTACTGCTAGGCAGTAACACAAGACAAATACTTACTCATGTTCGATGTGATGTCCTAATCGCTAATCGCTAATCATTTTCAATGTTTATTAAGATTCGTTAATTTGTAGGAACGATAGGACTTTAGGACTTTTAATCCGTTGGTCGAGGGTTCGATCCTCCCACGACCTACCAATTAATTATAGACTTGTTCATATAGTCTAGTCCTTAGTCTTAATGGGGGTCCATTTCATACCCGATACCTTAATTTGCTAATAGCAGGTAATGACGGTCATAGGATTGAGCCCTACAAACAGCAACTTTCATTTTAACCTCAAAGTAAATTAAAATTAATAGGAAGTTGATATTAATAAACTTTCCGATCCAATTGAGTCTGATGTATTAAAGTTGTTGCTAACTCTTCAATAGATTTGTTAGTTACATCGAGGTAAGGTATGCCTTCCTGACGCATAAGAGCCTCAGCTTCCTGTGTTTCATATTGACAGTTTTCTAGGGATGCATATTTACTGTCTAGTTTGCGCTCGCTACGTATCTGATGTAATCGTATTGGATCAATGGTAAGGCCAAATAGTTTTTCTTTAAAATTCTTGAGTTGTACCGGTAGTAGCATACTATTGAAGTCCTCAGAAATGAGAGGATAGTTTGCTGCACAAATACCGTACAGCAGGGCAAGATAAAGACATGTAGGAGTCTTTCCACTTCGAGAAACACCGACTAAGATAATATCAGCTTGCTGCGAATCTTTTACTGATGTTCCATCATCATGCGCAAGAGAATAATTCACTGATTTGATGCGTTGATGATAATCAGGCATGTTATCAGCTCTGTGTGAGAGTCCAATAGTAAGGGACGAATGTGTTTCTAGCTCTCTTTCTAGTGATTTGATAAAAATGTTGAAGCAATCCAAATGTAATGCATTAGCAGATTTGAGAATAGATTGAATTTTTGAATTCACCAAAGTGCTAAATATTAGTGGTCGGACACCATCGGTAATAGCACTCTGATTAATTTGCATTACTGCGGCTGATGCTTTTTCTAGGGTATCCACGTATGGTAGGGTAATTTCAGTAAAAGACAGGTCTTCAAACTGTTTGAGTAAACTATGTCCTAGCCTTTCGATTGTAATACCAGTGCGATCGGAAACAAAATATGCAGTTCGAATGAGTGGCATTATGGAGATTATCGTTTATACATATCAAAAAAAGTGAGACTATAATCAAAGTGGCAGTTTAGTATATTACTCACACTAAATGTTAAAAGATGTATGTTTAGTATACATAGGTAAATAGGAAAAAAAAGATGGATGACTCTAAATATGTGATCTGGTTTGATGAGCTACGTATAACCGATATAGGAAAAGTTGGCGGGAAGAACGCTTCACTTGGAGAAATGATTAATCAGTTATCACATGCTGGGGTAAGGGTGCCAAGCGGATTTGCTACAACTGCAAATGCCTATCGTGATTTTATGAGCCAGAAAAAAGATGAGATTAGTCTTGCAGAATGCATTGATAAGAACCTAGCTATATTGAACATTGAAGATGTTTCTGCATTAACTAGCTCAGGTTCACAAATTCGTAACTGGATAATGGAGACGCCATTACCACCTAGGCTAGAAAAAGAAATTGCTAATGCTTACGAAAAGTTACTTAAAGAGGCGGGAACTGATGATGTTTCTGTTGCAGTGCGATCATCAGCTACCGCCGAAGACTTAGCAAATGCCTCCTTTGCAGGGCAGCAAGAAACCTTTCTTAATATCCATGGGTTAGATAATCTCTTGGAAGCAGTCAAATACGTATTTGCATCACTTTACAATGACCGTGCTATTTCCTATCGTATCCACAAGGGATTCATTCACGCAGAAGTGGCGCTATCTGCCGGAATTCAACGAATGGTGCGTAGTGACATTAGTTCTTCAGGAGTAATGTTTACATTAGACACTGAATCTGGGTTTGACAAAGTAGTTTTTGTAACTTCTTCTTATGGTCTTGGTGAAACGATAGTACAGGGAGCAGTAAATCCAGATGAATATTATGTATATAAGCCTACCCTAAGACAGGGAAAACCCGCAATTCTGCTACGTAATCTTGGTTCTAAGCATGTCAAGATGCAACTTGGCACAAGAAAAACTGTTAATCATTCTGTGGAAACGGTACAAGTTCCTGAAATTGAGCGAAAACGATTTTCTGTCACAGATGAAGAGGTAGAGGAACTTGCTCTTCATGCACTTATGATCGAAAGGCACTATAAAAAGCCAATGGATATTGAATGGGGGAAAGACGGTATCGATGGCAAACTCTACATTTTGCAGGCGAGACCTGAAACAGTGCAGTCTTCTTCTGCGTCAGAATTGCTAAGACGTTATCGTCTAAAAACGAAATCGGAAGTATTGGTTTCTGGAAGCGCCATAGGCCAAAAAATCGGTAGTGGGCCGGTACGAATAATTTTGGATTCTAGTGAAATGTCTCGGGTACAAAATGGTGATGTCTTAGTAACTGATATGACCAATCCTGATTGGGAGCCAGTAATGAAGCGTGCCTCTGCTATTGTTACCAATCGTGGTGGGCGCACTTGCCATGCTGCTATTATTGCCCGCGAATTGGGTATTCCAGCAGTGGTGGGTTGCAGTAATGCTACTGATTCATTATCTGAAGGCCAAATGGTTACAGTTTCTTGTGCGGAGGGAGACGCCGGGAATGTATTCCAGGGTGCTTTGGATTATGAAATTATCGATCTAAAGCTAGAAAGTATGCCTAAGTCACCAGTAAAGATCTCCATGAATGTTGCTAATCCTAAATTGGCCTTCTCCCTTCAACACTTGCCAAATGACGGGGTGGGACTAGCACGGCTCGAATTTATTATTGCTCGGATGATCGGAGTACATCCAAAGATTGTACTTGATTACCCTAATATTTCATCAAACTTAAAGCTAGATTTGGAAAATCGCTTTGCAGGTTATGATAATCCGGTGAATTTTTATGTGAAGAAACTTACGGAAGGTATCGCGATGTTGGGGGCTGCATTTTTCCCTAAGCCTGTGATCGTACGTATGTCTGATTTTAAGTCAAATGAATATTCTAGACTCCTAGGTGGGGAAAAATATGAACCAACGGAAGAAAATCCAATGCTAGGTTTTCGAGGGGCCTCTCGCTATGTTTCCGAAGAATTCCGTGATTGTTTTGAGTTGGAATGTCAAGCATTAAAAAAAGTGCGTGATGAAATGGGGCTAACCAATGTGGAAATAATGATCCCATTTGTGCGAACTGTAACAGAGGCTAAAAAAGTGATAAAACTTCTAGCTGAGAATGGTTTGAGACGTGGTGAAAATGGACTGAGATTGATTATGATGTGTGAAATACCATCAAATGCACTGCTAGCGAATCAATTTTTGGAATACTTTGATGGTTTCTCAATCGGATCAAATGATCTTACACAGCTCACTCTTGGGCTAGACCGCGACTCTAGTCTCATTTCTAAATCATTTGATGAGCGTGATCCCGCAGTAAAAACTTTAATACATCTAGCTATAGAAGCGTGTCTTAAAAATGGCAAATATGTTGGTATTTGTGGACAAGGACCATCAGATTATCCTGATCTAGCAAAATGGTTAGTGAAAGAAGGAATCAAGAGCATTTCACTTAACCCCGATACGGTAATGGAAACCTGGTTGTATTTGGCTAGAGAGACTTGAGAATTTATTATAGTTAATTTGGTACTTATAACTTAATTTAATAGGTGATGTTTTCTCTATAGGCTTTAGTACGTGTGTGTCAAATTTTAGCGTTCGTTGAGTCATTAAACCTAGGCTCAATTCCGCAAAGGTAATATCGGGTATTCATTTGTATAGTGCGGGGCTACATAAATGAATAAAGGCCTAAAAGAATCTATAAAACGTAATTTTCCTGCTCATGCATATTTGTTCTAGAAACAAGAAGGAGAGATATAATACACATTGAATTCTACGGTGCTACAAGCGGCATCACTGGTTCCTGTCACATTCTTCGTGCTAATGAACATCTGGTATTGTTAGATTGTGGCTTGATACAGGGACGGCGCGAGGTTGAAGCAAGGAACCGGGAACCGTTTCCATTTGCACCAGATAAGATCAGTGCGGTAGTGCTCAGCCATGGTCATATCGATCATTCGGGCCGCATTCCATTACTGGTGAAGCAAGGTTATCTTGGTCCGATCTACGCTCAGAATGCTACCTGTGATTTATGTAATATCATGCTACAAGATTCAGCTTCATTGCAGGAGCGTGATGCAGAATATGAGAACAAATGGCGCAGCCAGAAAAAGAAACCACTGGTAGAGCCACTATACACCATGGAAGATGCCCAGAAGGCTCTAAAAAACGTTGTTGGTCTACGTTATAGAGAGAAACGAGAGATACTCCCTGGAATTACTATCTGCTTCCAAGATGCAGGACATATACTTGGTTCTAGCAGTGTAGAAGTTTGGATGGAGGAAGACGGTCGTGAGCAAAAAATCGTCTTTAGTGGTGACCTAGGTCAGTATGATACTCCCATTCTCAACGATCCAGCTGTCATCCAGTTTGCCGATCATATACTGATTGAAAGTACTTATGGAAACCGTCGTCACCGAGATCGGCAGAAAACGATTAATGAAATTGGTGACATTGTAAGTAAAGCGCAAGAAGAACATGGCAATTTACTGATTCCTGCTTTTTCAATAGGCCGAAGTCAGGAAATTCTCTATTTCATGGGTGTCTACTACGACGAGTGGGAACTAGACCGATGGAATGTGTTTCTAGATAGTCCAATGGCAATCAAGGCTAGTAAAGTTTATTGGGAATATCCGCATCTGTATGATGAAGATGCTAC
>JAHELA010000069.1 GCA_024644425.1 Nitrosomonadaceae bacterium | reverse complement strand
GAGCGAATAATTTCTCTCTCTCTTGGTATCGCTCAAATACTATGTTTGCTTGGTCTAACAATCGAGATTCTTCTGCAAGTTCGTTATCTGCGCGTTTACGTGTGCCTCCTTCTCCCGCAATCGAATGAGGGCTTCGAATTTGTTTAATAACGTCTTCTGCTTCATAGAACAAAGCAAGGACTGACTCAGCAAGGTCAATACGGCGTTTGCCAACAAACTCTTGCCTCCAAGCGGATACACCTACTATAAAGGTAAAAGCAGCTATTAGAACTAAGATTGAACTAATGAATTCAAACATTACACATTTTCAGGATCTGTGAAGTAATATCATATTATAAAGCCTAATAAAGATATAAATAATAATATCTACTTATAATGAATACACGTTAGTGGTAATAAATATCATCATTATAGTAATAAATGTCATTTTGGTGGGTAAAGACATCTGTTAAATACACTATGGTAGGGACAGTTATCATTATTTTAGTAACAAATATCTATTTAGTGGGAAAAACGTAGCTATGACATTCACCATGTACTGTATAACGCTAAAAATTTATATCCATTGTGGGAATAATACATAATTTTATTTTTAGAAATCACTATCTTTGTGGGAAGATACATGAATATCGCAGATAAAACCTACTTAAAACACAATATATATTGATATAGTGGGAATTCTAATTGCTAAATTAGTTAAAATAATTGTCTTAGTGGGAGTAAATATCAATCAGTATATTTATATCAGAATTATAGTGGATATAGCTAAACACCACTAATGTCAAATTTTGCTTGATAGAGCGATCCCATGAGCACTATGGCGCATAGCAGTTTCAAGGTGATTGGAGTCCAACCCTCCAAGCGCATATACTGGCATGGGCAGGTTACTTGCTAAGTCATTGAATTTTCTCCAACCCATGCCGGGTACATTTGGATGTGTTGGTGTAGAACATACAGGTGATAATAATACAATGTTTGCACGTAAAGCAGAGGCACGTGCAAGTTCACTAGCATTATGGCATGAAGCCGACAATAGTTGCGTGCAAGGCCGAGTATACGTTTTCATTAGTTGTTTTGCTTGTAGGTGTATGCCGTCGGCACCTGATTTTAGAACTGCTGATTCATTTCCATCCATCAAGATTTTGGCACCATAGTGATGCGCCAAATTGACAACAGCACGCATAATTTGTATTAGTTGTTCAGAGTTCATGTGACGTGTGCGCACCTGCATCAAGCGCACACCTTGTTCAAGCACATATGTAAGGCGCGCCATAAGTTTTATCATGCTGCCTTGGTTAATGTTAGTAAGAGCATATATCAGCGGCAATGTAATTGCTTGTAGAATCTTGTTGTTCGCTGGTAATAAAGGAGAAACTGTTACTGCATCTGGATTTTGCCATGATATGCGTTGGCCTTCCCGACCGAATGGCTCCCCTTTCCACGTGAAAACACGGTAGACATGTAACCTAACAATTTTATCCGGATAAATATAATTGAAGCGTATCCATGGGTAAGCTTCATTAAATTTAATACCTAGTTCCTCATATAGTTCTCGTGCAATTGCCTGCTCAGCATCCTCCCCTAATTCAAATTTACCACCCGGAAATTCCCAGAAACCTGTAGATTCCTTTCCGTAAGGGCGCTCTGCTAAAAGCACGTGTCCATCTTTTCGCTGTATAACGGCAACAGCCACATTAATCAATGGCAAATTTTGTTGTTTTGCTATCATATCTTGCATAGTTATTGATTTTGGTACACATCAATGACACTTCCTGGCCACTATGAGTAACTTAATTACTTTAATTTATTAAAACTATTTATTTTTTTGTTTTTTATTATTATACGCGCGAGATTTTCTTATTTTTTCCATTTTTTGTTCCGTCTTGTTGGCTATATTCTGCCCTTCCATCTTTGCAAATTCCAAGAATGCCAGTGTTACGGGTGAAAGTTTTTTGTTTTTTGGATGAACCAGATACCAGTATCTATTAATAGGGAGCCCTTGGACATCCAGGATTGCAATAGGTCCTGATGTACCTTCCAAGGCGAGTGAATGCAACGATAGTATCGATATACCCAGTCCTGCAACAACCGCCTGCTTAATCGCCTCATTACTGGCAAATTCCATACGGGCAACAGGGATACGAAGCCCTTTGCTGGTTAATAGGCGGTTAATGGCATCACGTGTGCCTGATCCGGGCTCTCGCAAAATGAAAGGTTCATCAAGAAGTTGCTTGAGTGGAATATTTGGCACCCCCACTAGTGGATGGTTACAACTTGCCATTGCCACTAACGGGTTTGGGACTAGTGGATGAGCTTCAACCTCGCTTTCCGGCGGAGGCTGACCAAGGATACAAAGATCATCCTCATATCTTGAAATACGCTCCAGTATATGTTCCCTATTCTCTACATTTAGAGAAAAATCGATCCCTGGATGCAATCGTCCAAACTGACCAAGCAGATGTGGAACGAGGTACTTAGAGGACGTAATAACAGCGAGTTTTAGAAGTCCACTTTTGACTCCTTTTATATCCGCAATTTTTGTTTCTAAATTAGTAAGATTATTAAATACCTCTTTACATACGGTATACAGTTCACGACCGGTTTCGGTTAGGTGAATACGAATTCCTACCTGCTCAAATAAAGGTAAACTAATAGTATCAGTAAGCTTTTTTAGTTGCATCGATACAGTAGGTTGTGCCAGATATAATTCTTCAGCCGCACGGGTAAAGCTACCAAGGCGAGCCACTGCTTCAAAAACCTGCAGCTGACGCAAAGTTATATGTCTAGCAAGTTCGCTTACTAAATTAGTACGTGTCAAGTAACAAGTCTCGCATGTTTTTCATGGACCCATATACTAAATGAATACCTATGGTTACAAATCGGGGCATAAAATTTAAAATTCTTATAACTCTTCTAAAAGTAATGACACACTAGATTAGAAGATTTTAAAATCCCCTTATTCCCATAGATATTTATCTATGTAATACATCAAAAATATTTATTTCTTATTGTACCTCTTTTCCTTTATATTTACATCACAGTAATAAGAATCTAATTATAAAGCCGTGAATTTTTGTTTGGCTAAAAAGAAATGCGGTAGTTAGATATAGTAGAGAAAAACAGATTGATGGATGAAAAATAAGCCCGAAAATAGGTCTGATAAGGACAGAATAACAACGATTTAATTAGAAGTAACTGTGTTTTATTGACAGATACTTATCAAGGTAGATTTTAATCGCAGGAGAGAATCAATATGGCAAAAACATATCAGGCCGGTGTCAAAGACTATGCTAGTAGTTATTGGACACCTGATTATATTCCACTTGATACAGACTTGCTGGCCTGCTTTAAGATTGTGGGCCAAGAGGGAGTTCCGCGTGAAGAAGTCGCTGCCGCAGTTGCCGCAGAATCTTCAACAGGAACCTGGACAACAGTGTGGACTGATTTACTTACCGACCTGGATTATTATAAAGGCCGTGCTTACCGGATTGAGCCGGTTCCAGGTGATAACACGGCGTTCTACGCATTTGTTGCTTACCCGATTGACTTATTTGAAGAGGGCTCAGTAGTTAATGTATTAACCTCACTGGTTGGCAATGTATTTGGTTTTAAAGCCTTACGTAGTTTGCGACTGGAAGACATCCGTTTCCCAATTGCCTATGTTAAAACCTGTGGCGGGCCGCCGAATGGTATACAGGTGGAACGTGATCGTATGAATAAATATGGTCGCGCTCTTTTGGGTTGTACCATCAAACCAAAGCTTGGATTGTCAGCCAAGAACTATGGTATGGCTGTATACGAGTGCCTGCGTGGTGGCCTTGATTTTACTAAGGATGATGAAAATGTTAATAGTCAGCCGTTCATGCGCTGGCGTCATCGCTTTGAATTTGTAATGGAAGCAGTTTTGAAAGCCCAGGCTGAAACTGGTGAGCGTAAAGGACATTATCTAAATGTTACTGCAGCAACGCCAGAAGAGATGTATAAAAGAGCTGAGTTTGCAAAAGAATTGGGCGCACCAATTATTATGCACGATTATTTAACTGGCGGGCTCTGTGCCAATACGGGTTTAGCGAACTGGTGCCGTGATAATGGCATCTTATTACACATTCACCGTGCCATGCATGCTGTACTTGATCGTAATCCCTATCATGGGATCCACTTCCGAGTATTAACCAAGTGTCTAAGGCTGTCAGGTGGTGATCACCTGCACTCCGGCACTGTAGTCGGTAAGCTGGAAGGAGACAGGGAAGCAACGCTTGGTTGGATTGATACCATGCGTGAATCATTTATTCCTGAGAATCGTGGACGTGGTCTTTTCTTTGATCAGGACTGGGGTTCTATGCCTGGGGTAATACCAGTTGCCTCAGGTGGCATCCATGTATGGCACATGCCTGCACTCGTTAATATATTTGGTGATGACTCCTGTTTACAGTTTGGAGGCGGCACACTTGGTCATCCATGGGGTAATGCAGCGGGCGCAACTGCAAATCGTGTGGCCGTTGAGGCCTGTACCGATGCCCGTAATCAAGGACGACAGGTAGAACGTGAAGGGAAAGAAGTGTTAACTGAAGCTGCTCAACACTCGCCTGAACTAAAAATTGCCATGGAGACATGGAAAGAGATCAAATTTGAATTTGATACTGTAGATAAGCTTGATGTGAGTCGGTAAAAGATACTTTTACACAACTAAAAACAGAAAATAAGAGGTCATAACTATGGATGAAATCAGACCATATAATGCAACAGAAAGAAAAGGTGAGACATTTTCGTATTTGCCGCCGCTCACGCCAGAAAAAATTCGTAAACATATTGCTTATCTGATTGCTCAGGGTTGGAACCCGGCTATTGAACATACTGAACCAGAAAAAGCATTCTCGAATTTTTGGTATCTTTGGAAGTTACCTTTCTTTGGTGAAAAATCAGTTGAGAAAGTAATTGCGGAAATAGAAGCTTGCCACCGAACCAACTCGGGGCACATTATACGTTTAACTGGATTTGATAATTTTACACAAAGCCGAGGTACAGCATTTATTGTTCATCGGGCTGGGTACTAATTATCAATCAAACTATAGGCAATGATTTTTAAATTTTATTGGCAATAAATAGGTAATGAAATGGATAACGTTATGTCAGGATCCAGTAATTCATTGAACGTTCAAACCGGACGAAATGCATCGCGCATGCGACGTACTCAATTAGTAAGTGGAAAAGCAGGCATGCCGCCCGCGAAGGAGCGTGTAAGTATGGGTCGGCCTAACGGTAGAATAACGACTGTATCTGCTGACGCACTGCCATCAGAAACTGCTTCTTTAGCCGCTTCGGAATCGAAATTAAGTGTTGCCACAATAGAAGAGAAATCTAATCAGCAAGTAGTAACAGGCCGTGATGCATCACGCGCTCGTCGGGAAGAATTAATTCAGGGTAAAGAAGGAATACTTAAACCTAAAACTTCTGAATCGACAACAAGCTCTGCTTCTTCAGATATTCCGGCAGTACCGGTAACAGTTAACGAGAGCCGGCTTGCGGCAAAGGCTCTAAGAAACTTGCATGAAAGCAAAGGGCAAACTAAGGACACTACAAAAACGCTACCAAGTGGAAATTTGCGTCGTAATACCGATCCGGTTCAGTACCCACCCAAGGTGACTGAAAGTAAAAGTTATGCGGGTCACAAAGTAACCGGGGTTAGAATCGGTCAGAAAGAAAATGTCACAGGTAATGAGCGTGGAGCAGCTTTGCAGGTAACCGGCAACCAGTATATTGGAAGAGAATCTGGGTACAATCCGCGTGAGGGGGGAATTAAAGTAGGTGCGAGTAAGACACCGGCAGGACAAGTTATCACGGGATCACAAGTACGTAGCAAGATGAGCATTACAGGTGATGAATCCAATCCTGATTTACGTATTTCAGGAGACTCAGATCAGGAACTTGTTGATGATCTTTCACAGCGTAGCGAACAGGCAAGTTATTCGCAGATACAATTCCCGCGTCAAAACAATCCACAAGGGCGTTCCGTGTTTGGTGCCACAACGTGGGAGGATCAGCATGTAACGGGTTTGGATGTTGAACACAATTCGCGTGTAACCGGAGATGAACAGGGATTATGTGATGCAGTTACCGGCACACCTTATGTGGGACCAAATCAGTTCCAAACCTCTTGTTCTGCCGAGAATGAAGAAAAGACAGAACAACGAATTTCATCAAAATTTGCATCAGCTAATTTTATTAGCGGTGATGTCCTGTCCAGCGCCAATCATGTAACAGGTACACAGCGTGGCAGTGAACATGACATAACAGGCACACCGTACTATAAGTTCGATCCTGAAGGGGATGAAAAAATGGATGTAATGGAACGTATTAAAAAAATAAACAATAGTTTCAGTGTGCATATCCCTCAACGTGAAAGTCAGGAACGTGCTGGCACAGACGCTATCAATGCCCCGACTGCAGAAAGCCGAATTACAGGTACGTTTTCTGCTGGTGAAGGTAAGATTACCGGCAATCAGGAATTTCATTTTAATCCGAGACAAAAACCTGAAACCATTGCGGGTAACTCGCGTGTAACGGGTGAGGGCCGCGTCGAGGGTAAAACTATCACAGGCAATGCTGCTTGGATATCAAAAGATAATGTTACCGGTACTGAGGGACACATTGCTGCCGAACGTAATCCCAGCCAGCGTAAAGGTGACCCGCATGGCTGGGCTGGTGCAAGAAAGTTTAAAGATAAAGGTGCTCCTCGTACTGAACCTACGCATCATGTTACAGGTTTGATCGGTTGGTCGCCCAAAGCATCTGTTCCCATTACTGTGTCTGGCGGGGGACGGGGGTAATAAATTTTTATAGCTAAAAAATGATTAAGTCATTATCAATACAATGAAAATCTGCCAGGTAGAAAAAACATTAGTAGCTACTTCACGTATTGGGCAGCTTGGTACCCGTCGTTTGCTGGTGGTTAGAGAAAGAGAAAGTTCCAGCAAGCAGGTGGCAGTTGATCCGGTCGGATGCAAGGAAGGTGATTGGGTCATAGTTGTAGGTAGCTCAGCTGCTCGGACTGCGGCAGGTAGCAACGAATATCCAAGTGATTTTACGATAGTTGGTATTATTGATTATTGGGAAGATGAATCGAAAAGTGGAAGAAAGAAATAAGATAAATGGATATACAACGTGTAGTACGAGATCTAGTTACAACAAAACGTAATTTTTGGTTAGCTTCCAAATCATTACGTGTTGTTGAAAATGCTTCAGGCAAGTTGGAGGTTGCAGTGGATCCAATCGGCTGTAAGCCAGGAGATTTCGTCATCACTATCGGGACATCAGCTGCAAGGTGGGCTCTTGATAATCCAAATATCACCACTGACCTTACTATTGGCGGAATCATTGATTATTGGAGCGAAGAAGATTGGTAAATTCAGAAAGAAATTAGCATTCCGGTATGTATTTATGAAAAGCATTAATTGATTTAACGATTTTAACTTTGAAAGCAGGAGGATAAAATGGCAAGTGAAAAAATGGGAATAGCATTAGGAATGATAGAAACACGTGGGATGGTTCCAGCGATTGAAGCAGCTGATGCAATGACCAAGGCTTCAGAGGTTCGTCTTATTGGCCGGCAGTTTGTTGGCGGTGGTTATGTCACGGTTTTAGTTCGCGGAGAGACGGGCGCTGTCAATGCAGCAGTTCGTGCCGGTGCTGATGCTTGTGAACGTGTGGGTGACGGTTTGGCTGCCGCACATATTATTGCGCGTCCGCATACTGAAGTAGAACAGATACTTCCATAAGTTTCATTTGCATTGGTACGCTTAGATTTTTATCAGGAGTTAAATTATGGCAAGCGAAAAAATGGGAATAGCATTAGGAATGATAGAAACACGTGGGCTGGTTCCAGCGATTGAGGCAGCTGATGCTATGACCAAAGCTTCAGAGGTTCGTCTTATTGGCCGGCAGTTTGTTGGCGGTGGTTATGTCACGGTTTCAGTTCGCGGAGAGACGGGTGCTGTCAATGCAGCAGTTCGTGCCGGTGCTGATGCTTGTGAACGTGTGGGTGACGGTTTGGCTGCCGCACATATTATTGCGCGTCCTCATGAAGAATTAGAACAGTTTCTAAAATCCTAAAGGAGTTAAATTATGGCAAACGAAAAAATGGGAATAGCATTAGGGATGATAGAAACACGTGGGCTGGTTCCAGCGATTGAGGCAGCTGATGCTATGACCAAGGCTTCAGAGGTTCGTCTTATTGGCCGGC
>JAHELA010000068.1 GCA_024644425.1 Nitrosomonadaceae bacterium | reverse complement strand
GAACTTGCTTGGTAACGTCATATTGTACACCTAAGAAGTAAATTAGTTTTCCACTAGAATCAAATAGTGGTGAAAGATTTAAATGATTATAAAATAATTCCCCATTTTTCCGATAATTTCTGAATGTGATCTCAACAGGTTGTTTGTTTTTAATTGCTTCCTGCAATTTGTGGCGCTCTTTTTGCTCCCGATCCGTACCTTGTAAGAAACGGCAATTTTTTCCGAGTGTCTCTTCTTTCGTATACCCTGTCATAGTTTCAAATGCCTTGTTAACATAAACAAGAGGCATATCTTCTAGGTCTGGATCAGCCAGGGATATCCCATTTATACTTGAGTCTAAAATTTTGGATAGAATTTGGGGTATTAAATCAGGATCTTTCTCAGGTATGAAGAACATTTTTTTCTCCAGAATTGTTCTGATAATTATTTAGATTAGTTAACATATTAAGCTTATTTATTAGTAATTTCTGTTTCAATTAATTTTTTGATAGTGCCTACTGTTTTTTCTGTACCATCCTGAACTGCAATTCGGATCAGTTTTTCGAATGGTCTCATGAATAATTCAAGACTCGTTAATTCAAAAGTAAAAGAGATGCGGGCCGAGGATTTAGGATTGCTTTGCTCAAGAACATAGTCGCATCGAAAAGGATTCGTAATTCCCTCAAAGCAAACACGCTTGCCCGGTTGATAAATTGTAACTTTAAAAGTTGATTCTGAACGTCTGCCCTGATCGACGCGGACTTGGCGGCACCTGGTCCCTACATTTACAGGGCCATCCGTTAATAATTCTAGTTCGACAACTTCTGGTGACCATCTTGGATAATTCTTAATAAAATCAGTGCCAATAAATTTAAAGATTTCCTCGCATGGACATTGAATCAAAGTATCTGATTTGCCGACTACAGGTGTATCTTTATTTAATCCAAACATAAAATCCCTTAGTTAAAAATATATACTTAGATCAAATAGGTGTCTATTCCTGTTAACAATAGATCAAACTGACATTCTACCAGCTCTTTAATTACTAATGCTGGAGTCCCGCTAACCACATTATTTTCTAGTGCCAGCCAGCCAACCGCATCTTTTGGTCCAAGACTGACTACATAGCCAAGATCGTGGTGTAGATAAGGCTCAAATAATTTTAAGGTACTTGAGCTACGTAGAATGTTACGTGCAGAAAGTTTGCCTTTACGCACTGCAGACTGGGCTGTCATGGCATTTGAACCATAAGAATTATAGTGTGCGCAATCTCCTGCTGTAAAGATATTTTGCATTGGTTGTTTATCAATTAAAACCTGACCAAATGTATTTGCAGAAAATATATTATCCTGATTCTTGCCTAGAAATAAAAGTGTCATTATGCTTGGAAGATCAAAATTTTCTCCAGTTTCTTTTGACTTTAGGATAATTTTATCCTTATTCTGTTCTTGATAAAATGTATCTGGATAGAAATCTATATTAAGTTCTTTCATGCGAGCCTCGGTATAATTTGAGAAATCCGCAGGAAATTGTTGAAGGACTCGATTATTTCCATTAATTAATCTAAGGTTACATTCAATTTTTTGACGACGGATAAAATGATCAATTTCAAATAGAAATTGAATGCCTGTCGCACCTCCCCCTACTACTGAAATGTAAGGCTTCGCTTGATTGATTGTTGTCAATTTGTTATTTAATAATTCTGGGCCAGGTGTCGACAAAAAATT
The DNA here is from genome assembly GCA_024644425.1 of Nitrosomonadaceae bacterium. Taxonomy (GTDB): domain Bacteria; phylum Pseudomonadota; class Gammaproteobacteria; order Burkholderiales; family Nitrosomonadaceae; genus BJGV01. Next base: position 6,561 of record JAHELA010000068.1, on the reverse strand, counting down.
ACTTAAATCTAAAATATTATTTGCTTGATCAACCGGCTCTACACTTGCTCCCAATGTAATTAAAATATAATCAAATTCTATTGTTTCTTCAAGAATGGTAATAAATTTGTCATTTTGCCATTGTTGAATATTGTCTCTATTTATAATTAGCCTGGCACATATGTGACGACAACCAAATCGCTGTTCTAAAGTAGAAAATGGAACCAGAAAATCTTGTAATGGATATCTAAATGTTTCATGAAGATGAGTGATTTTAACGTGATGAGATCTTGGGTCAATAATAGTAATATTCGCGTCTGGCATATAACGTAGTAAAGTAGTTAATGCAGAGATACCTGCATATCCTCCTCCTACGATCAGAATTTTTAGTTGTTTAAATTTTGGTATATAAAAAGGTAAAAAAGCCACATTTTCTCCCAAATAAACTTTATGTTAATTCTAACATTTAGTACACATCATTAATTTTATTAATTCTGAGGAATTGCTCCTGGTTGCCAATTTGTTATTGCCCATTTCCAGAATGTAGACACACTACTTTCACGTAATTCTATAGGCGGATCTTGACCAAGGAACCTAACTGTTTCTATTAGTTGTTCCACAGGATTAGATATATCAATTGGTGTTGCCAAATTTTGTTTACTAAGTTTCTTTCCTTGATTATTAACCACAACAGGTAAATGCATGTGTACTGGGATTGAGTAACCTAGTAATTGTTGCAGAAAGATTTGACGAGGCGTAGAGTCTAACAAATCTAAACCACGTACCACATGGGTAATACCCTGTTCTGCATCATCAACAACAACTGCAAGTTGATAAGCATAGATACCATCGGCTCGGCGTAATACGAAATCACCAATATCGCTTTCTAATCTTTGGCTGACTTGGCCTTGTAAAGTGTCTTCAAATTTAATAAGACATTTATTGGTTCTAATTCGTAATGCAGTGAAATGGTTTTTATTTAATTGTTTTTTACGGCATGTTCCAGGGTAAATTGGGCCGCATACTCCTGTAATACTTGAGTCAGAGATTTCTTTGCGGGTACAAGTGCATGGATAAACTAAACCATGCGTGTCTAATAAAGAAAGGGCCGCTTGGTAGATGCTATTTCTATGATTTTGATGGATTATTTCGTGGTCCCATTCCATCCCTAAAGATTCAAGAGTTTTAAGGATGACGGTGGATGCGCCAGGAACTTCACGTGTTGCATCCAGGTTTTCTATTCTAACTAACCATTCTCCATCGTGAGACTTTGCTTCTAGATAGCTACCAACGGCGGTAACTAAGGAACCGAAATGTAACTGGCCAGTTGGAGATGGGGCAAAACGGCCACGATAATTTGGCTTTGAATATGGATTATTAGCCAAGAGAAGAATCAATCAAAATATATACCGAGTATATCATCCTAGGTTTGTAATAAATAATTTAGATAGGCCAGGGATAGATATATCACAAAGCGTCAAACTGTTATTATTACATATTTCCTGTATTTTCTTGCATGAGTAAAACACACTGTATCCTTATAGTCATCAGTTAATGGTGTCTTGTTTACACAAAAGGATTGATAGGAAACTACGTATATAAAAAGATAAATGATACGCCGTAACATCATTTATGTTTTGTATTCTACAGGTTCAACTAAAAATTATTGAATATGAGCCACCATATAGTTTTTCTTGACCGAGATTCAGTTAAGGCTAAGATACGTAGACCAAACTTCAAACATACGTATGAGGAGTATCCTAGAACCTCTTTTGACCAGATCGTAAGTCGTCTCAAGCATGCAACCATAGCAATAACAAATAAGGTGCAATTAAGCGAGGAAATGCTCGTCAAATTACCCCAGTTAAGAATGGTTGCGGTTGCTGCAACAGGTTATGACTGTGCTGATATACCTGCTTGTCAGAGGCACGGAGTAGCTGTTTCAAATATTCGGAATTATGCTGAGCACACTGTACCTGAGCATGTCTTTATGATGGTTTTGGCTCTACGTAGGAATTTAATCGCATATCGGCAAGATGTTGAAAACGGTTTGTGGCAAAAGGCAGAGCAGTTCTGTCTTTTTACGCATAACATCAGTGATTTGTTTGGTTCAACAATTGGTATCATTGGTGCAGGTACGATAGGACAGGGCACTGCTGCAATTGCACGAAGTTTTGGCATGAAAGTAATATTTTCATGTCATGGGCAGCTTAAAAAAGATAACATAGAATTTTTGCCACTAGAAAATGTATTGCTAGAGTCAGATGTACTTACGTTACATTGCCCTTTGACACCGACTACTCGTGATATGATTGGAATAAATGAGCTACGTAAAATGAAACGTAGCGCATTACTAATCAATACTGCACGTGGTGGGTTGGTTAATGAATCTGCACTGATACAAGCGCTGGATGAAGGTTTAATTGCTGGTGCTGGTGTTGATGTATTAACTAATGAACCACCAGGGAATGACCATCCGTTACTTAAGGTGCAGCGTCCAAACTTTATTTTGACACCACATGTTGCATGGGCATCTGATGGGGCAATGCAGTTACTTGCAGATCAATTAATTGACAATATTGAAGCTTGGGTGGGCGGGAGCCCTAAGAATTTGGTTTCCTAAGAATAGATTTATGCTTCTATGAATAAGTTTTGAATATAAGGAAGTTAAGTTTAAATATTTTACCTATAGAGATAAGGTGAGTTAGATAATATGAAAATTCACGAATACCAAGCTAAAAATCTTTTTCGTAAGTTTGGGGTTGCAGTTTTGGATGGGGTCGCCTGTTTTAGTGTTGCCGAGGCGGTTGAGGCGGCTAAAAAGTTGGTTGGTAACACATGGGTCGTAAAGGCACAAATTCATGCTGGTGGACGAGGAAAGGGTGGTGGAGTAAAAGTGGCAAGGTCAATCAATGAAGTGAAACAGTATGCTGGAGAGATTCTAGGAATGACTCTTGTTACTAATCAGACTGATAAGCAGGGACAGCTTGTACGGCGGCTGTTAATTGAGCAAGGTGCGAATATCCAGAAGGAGTTTTATGTAGGAATGTTAGTAGATCGTAGTAGTCAGCGTGTGTGTTTAATGGCAAGCTCAGAAGGTGGTATGAACATTGAAGAAGTAGCTGCTAGAGCACCAGAGAAGATTTTCAAAGTCTTTCTTGATCCAATTGAAGGTCTTACGAGGCAAAATATAGCCGGTATTTTGCGGATGATAAATATCTCTCAATCAGATACATCTGAAACTTATAAATTATTTCAAAACTTATATAAATTATTTGATAGTACAGATGCATTACTAATTGAAATTAATCCTTTAATACTTACTACTGATAATCATGTTTTGGCGCTGGATGCAAAGATTAGCTTTGATGATAACGCACTATTTAGACATCCTGATATAGAAGCTTTGCGTGATTTTGATGAAGAAGATCCAATGGAAGTTGAGGCATCTAAGCATGATCTTTCATATGTTCCGTTAGACGGTAATATTGGTTGTTTAGTAAATGGAGCAGGTCTTGCAATGGCAACTATGGATATTATTAAACTTTATGGTGGAAACCCAGCAAATTTCCTTGATGTAGGCGGTGGTGCTACCACAGAGAAAGTAACGGAGGCATTCAAGGTGATGCTGTGCAATAAAAAGTTACATGCTATCTTGGTAAATATATTTGGCGGCATCATGAAATGCGATGTTATTGCTGAAGGTGTAGTTGCAGCAGCTCGAGTAGTAAAGCTAACTTTGCCCTTAGTAGTGCGTCTTGAGGGGACTAATTCAGAATTGGGTAAGAAAATTTTAGCTGAGTCTGGCTTACAAATTATTTCAGCTCGTAACATGGAAGTTGCGGCTCAGTATGCTGTTACTGCTGCAGCCTCTGGAGGCCAATAGAAATGGCCATCTTGATAAATAAGAATACTAGAGTCATGACTCAGGGGATCACAGGCAAAACTGGAAAATTTCATACACGTATGTGTATTGACTATGCTAATGGAAAGAATTGCTTTGTTGCTGGGGTAAATCCAAGAAAACCAGGCGAATATTTTGAAAACATTCCAATTTACAGTACTGTTAAGGAAGCAAAACGAGCTACTGGCGCTACAGTTTCAGTAATATATGTACCTCCGCCTTTTGCTTCTGCTGCAATTGATGAGGCGGTAGATGCGGAACTTGACCTTGTAATTTGTATTACAGAAGGCATTCCTGTACATGACATGTTACGCACCCGGTACAAGATGCAGGGACATAAGACTCTTCTAATTGGACCTAATTGCCCAGGAATCATAACGCCAGATGAGGTCAAGATTGGTATTATGCCAGGTTATATTCATAAGAAAGGGCGTGTCGGAGTAGTATCTCGTTCCGGTACACTGACTTACGAAGCTGTTGCTCAATTAATGGAGCAGGGTTATGGGCAGTCAACCTGTATCGGTATTGGAGGTGACCCGATTAATGGATTAAAGCATCTTGATGTGATGAAATTATTCAACGATGATAATGAAACTGATGCAGTTCTAATGGTAGGAGAAATTGGAGGTTCTGATGAGGAGGATTGCGCTCGTTGGATTAAGAATAATATGAAGAAGCCTGTAGTAGGGTTTATTGCCGGGGTAACTGCTCCACAAGGTAAGCGAATGGGGCATGCAGGTGCAATTATTTCTGGTGGTAAAGGTACTGCTCAGGAAAAACTTTCAGTGATGGAGGAGTGTGGAATTTACGTAACTCGTAACCCAGCAGAAATGGGAAAATTATTAAAATCGGTGATGCAATAAATTGAATTTGGTAACACCAAGCTCCCAATGAGTTATATCACTGATATAATCTAGTATCTTTAATATCTTGTAAGTATTTAAATGCCAGAACCTTTACTAATTACAAGTTCAAAATTTAATATTGCTTTAATGCCTGGCCTTGCTAATCGTCATGGGCTTATTACTGGTGCGACCGGCACCGGTAAAACTGTTACTTTGCAAGTAATGGCCGAGCGTTTTTCTTCTATAGGTGTGCCGGTGTTTATGGCCGACGTTAAAGGTGATTTATCAGGACTTGCTGTTCCAGGGAAAAACTCACCAGGATTGCAAAAAAGGCTTACTCAATTAAAAATAAACGAACCCAAATGGTCTGCATTTCCCGTTACTTTCTGGGATCTATTTGGAGAATCTGGGCATCCCGTACGAGCAACAGTTTCAGATATGGGGCCCAGGTTACTTGGGCGCCTGTTCAATTTGAATAATACGCAACAGGGCGTGCTGACACTAGTATTTAAAATCGCAGATGATAATGGCATGCTGTTACTTGATACGAAGGATCTGCGAACAATGTTGCAATTTGTTGGCGACAACTCTACAGATTTCAAAACCACGTACGGTAATATCTCTAAGGCATCAATTGGTGCGATTCAACGCTCGCTTCTTGAGATGGAACATCAAGGAAGTGTTGATTTCTTTGGTGAGCCAATGCTCGATATCAATGACTTGATGCAAACAAATAGAAAAGGTCAGGGTGTAATTAATATTCTTGCTGCTGACAAGCTGATGAACTCACCCAAGCTGTATTCGATGTTCCTTTTATGGATGCTGTCAGAGCTGTTCGAAGTATTACCTGAAGTTGGAGATCCAGAGAAACCAAGATTAGTATTCTTTTTTGACGAAGCCCATCTGCTGTTCAGTGAGGCACCTAAGTCGTTACTTGAAAAAATCGAGCAGGTTGTACGTTTGATACGCTCAAAAGGAGTCGGTGTATATTTCGTAACACAGAATCCCCTTGATATCCCTGATACTGTGCTTGGACAGCTTGGCAATCGTGTGCAGCATGCATTACGAGCTTTTACCCCACGCGACCAGAAAGCGGTAAAGGCCGCTGCTCAAACCATGCGTGCTAACCCCAAGCTAGACACTGAGAAAGTAATTTCCGAGTTGTCGACAGGAGAAGCATTGATCTCGATGCTCGACAAGAAGGGCCGCCCAACTATTGTTGAGCGCGCATTTATTTTACCGCCAGCATCTAGGATGGGGCCCCTTGACGACAAGGAACGTGCAAGCGTTATTAAATCGTCAGTTCTCTTTGGTCATTATGAAGAAACTATTGATCGTAAATCTGCACATGAAATAATTAAAAATCGTATCAAAGCTATGGAGGATAGTAAGAATAAAGTTTCCCATAACGACGAAGTGCAGCAGTCTCAAGACGAAGGGGGGCTGATGGATATGTTAGGTGACTCACTACTTGGTAAGACTGGGCCGCGTGGGGGACGTAGTCAAGGCGTTCTATCAGCAGCAGCAAAAAGTGCAGCTCGTTCAATTGGCTCGCAGGTTGGTCGCTCACTGGTCAGAGGGATTCTGGGAAGCATCCTTGGTGGTAAGGGTAGGTGATAGTGCGCTTGATTACAGCATTTATTCTATGTTCAATAATTGTGGGCTGTGCATCAATAGACTCCGGCAAAAGACAGCGTTCGAAGCCTTCAGATCCGCTGCCACCAAGTACACGTCCAACATATAACCTTGCAGGCTATCCTCCTGCTTTTAAAGATGGTTATATTGATGGTTGTGAATCTGCAAAGAAAACTTCTTATGGACATAAGGATGAGA
>JAHELA010000067.1 GCA_024644425.1 Nitrosomonadaceae bacterium | reverse complement strand
CATTAAACTTGAACTGGGACAAGACATCGATCGCACTGTCCACACCATGCAAGATGAAGCAACCGTTTTTGCTGACCCCAACGATCGTGCTAGCCAAGAATCCGATATGGCACTTGAACTTCGTAATCGTGATCGTGAACGTAAGCTTATCAAAAAAATTGATGAAACAATTGCTAAGATTGATTCTGGTGAATACGGTTATTGTGATAGTTGTGGTATTGAAATAGGCCTAAAACGTCTTGAAGCCCGTCCTACTGCTACTCTTTGTATAGATTGCAAAACACTCGACGAGATAAGAGAAAGACAACTAGCTAAGTAGGGTTATCTATTAATTTCCCGGAAAAACATTTTTTAAGTAAAAAGTAAATAAACCTCAAATAAGCTGGAGCTTATTCAAACCACATTGTCCTTAGCTTCCGCTGTTACTGCTTTCATACTAAGCCGCAATCGCCCCTTGTCATCGGCCTCTAATACTTTAACACGTACTGCCTGTCCTTCCTTAAGATGATCGGCAACACTGTTAACACGTTCATTGGCAATTTGCGAGATATGTAACAAACCGTCCTTACCAGGAAGGACGCTCACGATTGCACCAAAATCTAGAAGTTTCAACACAGTACCATCATATATTCTACCTACCTCTACATCTGCTGTAATATCCTCAATACGTTTTCTAGCTATCTCTCCGCCCTCGGCACTGATACAAGCTATCATGACAATACCGTCATCTGTGATATCAATAGTTGTACCAGTTTCTTCAGTCAATGCACGGATCACTGCCCCACCTTTACCGATTACATCACGAATTTTTTCAGGGTTAATTTTAATTTTAATAATTCGTGGAGCATGTTGAGAAATTTCTTCACGAGTAGAAGGTAAAGCTTGTTTCATGATCCCTATTATGTGCATGCGACCCTCTTTAGCTTGTATCAATGCGGCACGCATGATTTCTTCTGTGATCCCTTGAATTTTGATATCCATTTGCAGAGCAGTAATGCCTTGCTCAGTACCAGCAACCTTAAAATCCATATCACCAAGATGATCTTCATCACCAAGAATATCAGTCAGTACGGCAAAACGATTGCCCTCTTTAATAAGCCCCATTGCAATGCCCGCTACATGTGCTTTTAATGGTACCCCTGCATCCATTAATGCAATACATCCACCACAAACTGAAGCCATGGAACTAGAACCATTTGACTCTGTAATTTCAGACACAACTCTCAAAGAATAACCAAACTCTTCAACAGAAGGCAGCACAGCAATGAGCCCTCGCTTAGCAAGGCGCCCATGACCAATTTCGCGACGCTTGGGTGTTCCGACACGACCTGTTTCTCCTGTAGCATAAGGTGGAAAATTGTAGTGAAACATAAAACGATCAGTATAATCCCCTTGTAACGCATCAATTCTTTGTTCGTCTCTTCCCGTACCTAGAGTTGCAATCACTAATGCTTGAGTTTCACCACGAGTAAATAAAGCAGAACCGTGAGTACGAGGTAATACACCATTACGAATAGAAATAGGTCGTACAGTACGAGTATCGCGCCCATCTATACGATGTTTACCATCAAGAATCCGGCTACGCACAATCTTTGATTCAAGATTAAAGCAAATTTCTTTGACAACTTGACCATCTGGCCCATCTTCTAAACCAACTCCAATCTCGGTAGAAACTTTCTCCCAGATTTTCTCAATAGCCTCTGATCGCTCTTTTTTGATCTCCAAGAGAAATGCTGCACGTAAGTCTTCTTCTGCCAGCTGCGCAATCTTTTTAGCCAATTCCGTATCCTTCTCAGCCGGCGCCCAATCCCACTCTGTAACTCCAACTTCATCCGCAAATTCGTTAATGACATTGATTACTGCCTGCATTTGCTCATGACCGAACATAACTGCACCTAACATTACCTCTTCAGGCAACTCATTTGCCTCAGATTCCACCATAAGAACAGCATGTTGCGTTCCTGCTACCACCAGATTCAACTCGGTATCTGTTAGTTCTGTTGTAGTTGGATTTAGAATATACTCTCCATTAATGTAGCCAATACGGGCACCACCAACGGGACCATCAAAAGGAATACCAGAAAGCACTAATGCAGCAGAAGCGCCAATTATCGCGGGTATATCTGCGTCTATTTCGTTATCAGAAGATAGAACCGTGGCAACAATTTGTACTTCATTATAAAAACCATCTGGAAATAAAGGGCGAATAGGACGATCAATTAAGCGGGAGGTAAGAATTTCTTTCTCGGAAGGACGTCCTTCCCGTTTAAAGAAGCTACCAGGTATTCTTCCTGCTGCATAACTACGTTCTTGATAATCCACAGTTAAGGGAAAAAAGTCTTGCCCAGGTTTGGCATTTTTTGTACCTACTACTGTGACCAATACCACAGTGTCGTCCATTGTGACGATTACTGCTCCGTGTGCCTGTCTAGCGATCTCCCCAGTCTCCAAGGTCAATTTATGACGACCGTAGGTAATACTTTTCTTAATTGATTTCAATTTACTATCCTTTCTGTTGAAATTATCGTTATTCGTCTTCGTTTCTAACTAGTCAATACGATACTCAGTACACTCATCCATTGAAAGCCAATATTAACCAATGTATTTTAAGCCATCCTAATCTGATAGGAAGGTAAATTCATTTACGGAGACCAAGACGCTCAATCAGTGAACGATAAACATCTGCACTGTCATGCTTTAAATAATCAAGCAATTTGCGGCGACGATTTACCATCCGTAATAAACCACGACGAGAATGGTGATCTTTGACGTGAACCTTGAAATGACCAGTTAAATCGTTGATACGGGTAGTCAATAACGCCACCTGTACTTCCGGGGAACCAGTATCTCCAGCGGCCCTTTGATAGTCGCGCACTACCTGCGCTTTTTTATCGGTTGTGGTGGGCATACATACTCTCCAATTAAATGCTTGGTACGAAAAGGCGCTATTTTACTCTTTATCAAGGTAAATTCTCAAGTAATGTGCTAATTTTTTGTCTTTAGTATTCATAATATGAAATAGATAAGCCACTTATCTATCCAGGACTTAAAACTTTAAAGAAACAGTATTAATACAAACAAACCACATCTCATTTCACATCTCATTTGTCTTGAAACCAACCCAAACTAAAGCAATCATTTCAGGCGACAATGAAAATATTTATCTTCTATTATGATACACGCACTTCAAAAATTAACTTAAAAACTTTATCTGATGACAAAGTCATATAGATTATCTAAAACAATCTAAATGATAACAACCAAAAACCGTGAATAAAACTAGACATAAAATATAGAAGGCGATAGCTAACAAGGGGTTGACCAAAAGTCAGCTAACAGCTACTGTTCAGCGTTCTACTTATTATTTATGTAGTTCTCAACGTAGGAAAATTAGAAATAATGGATACAAAGGAATTAACAGGAGCTGAAATCACTATACGCTGTTTACAGGAAGAAGCAGTAGATTTTATTTTTGGATATCCTGGTGGTGCGGTACTGTTTATATATGACGAACTGTTTAAGCAGGACAAAGTCAAACATATACTTGTACGCCATGAGCAAGCAGCGGTACACGCGGCAGATGGGTATGCGCGCTCCGGCAACAAAGCAGGAGTTGCATTAGTAACATCTGGCCCAGGAGTAACAAACGCTATTACCGGCATTGCCACTGCTTATATGGATTCAATACCAATGGTTATTATTAGTGGGCAAGTCCCAACCCCTGCTATTGGTCTAGATGCCTTTCAGGAAGTTGATACAGTGGGCATCACACGCCCCTGTGTCAAACATAACTTCTTAGTAAAAGATATTACAGAATTAGCTACTACTATCAAGAAAGCATTCTATATTTGTGCAACTGGGCGCCCTGGACCAGTATTAGTAGATATTCCTAAGGATGTCAGCCAGGAAAAAACAAAGTTTACTTACCCAAGTAATGTAGTCATGCGCTCCTATAATCCAACTAGTAAAGGTCATCCTGGACAGCTCAAGAAAGCAATGCAACTAATATTAGGTTCAAAAAGACCAATGATCTATACCGGAGGCGGAGTGATACTAAGCAATGCAGCCGCACAACTTACGAGCCTTGTGCAAATGCTAAACTTTCCTTGTACAAACACATTGATGGGGCTAGGTGGTTATCCTGCAACAGACAAACAGTTTGTCGGTATGCTAGGTATGCATGGTACTTATGAAGCCAATATGGCAATGCAGCAATGTGACGTTTTAATAGCAATTGGTGCGCGCTTTGATGACCGGGTAATTGGTAATCCTAAACATTTCTTTAACAAAGACAGAAAAATCATACACATTGACATTGATCCTTCGTCTATTTCCAAACGAGTTAAGGTTGATGTGCCTATTGTTGGAAATGTTTCTCACGTACTTATTGAGCTCATTAAGTTACTAGAAACTAGTAAGGAGAAAACCAATCAAACGGCTCTCAAATCATGGTGGAAACAAATCAACCAATGGCGCGAACGAGATTGCCTTAAGTATGATCGAAAAAGTCCCATAATCAAACCACAAATGGTAGTTGAGAAACTTTACAAGATAACCAAGGGCAATGCCTTCATCACCTCGGACGTAGGTCAACATCAAATGTGGGCTGCACAATTCTACAAATTTGATAAACCGCGGCGGTGGATTAATTCTGGAGGATTGGGAACTATGGGATTTGGGCTACCAGCAGCCATGGGCGTGCAGTTTGCTAACCCAAAAGGTGTTGTGGCCTGCATTACTGGTGAAGCTAGTATACAGATGTGTATTCAGGAATTATCAACTTGTAAACAATATAACCTTCCACTCAAAATTATTAACCTTAACAATCGATATATGGGAATGGTGCGTCAATGGCAAGAATTTTTCCACGGTAATCGTTATGCTGAATCATATGTAGACGCGCTACCAAACTTTGTTAAACTGGCTGAAAGTTATGGTCATGTAGGAATGAAAATTGAGCAACCAAGTGATATAGAAAGTGCATTAAAGGAAGCATTCGGGCTTAAAAACAGGCTAGTATTCATGGATTTCATTACAGATCAAACTGAAAATGTGTTTCCCATGGTGCCCGGCGGAAAAGGTCTTTCTGAAATGATTCTGGTATAGAGATGCGACATATTATTTCCTTGTTGATGGAAAATGAAGCTGGTGCATTATCACGTGTAGCTGGCCTGTTCTCAGCACGAGGCTATAATATTGAATCGCTCACAGTAGCGCCTACTGAGGACTCTACTCTGTCACGTATGACTCTAGTTACTGTTGGCTCAGATGATGTCGTTGAGCAAATTACTAAGCAATTAAATAAATTGATCGACGTAGTAAAAATAATTGATTTAAGCGATGGAGATCATATTGAATGCGAATTGATGCTAGTGAAAGTACGTGCCATTGGCAAAGACCGTAAAGAGATAAAAAGTACAGCTGACATTTTTCATGGCCGTATTGTTGATGTTACTGACAAATCATATACTATAGAATTAACGGGTACTGGTTCAAAACTTGATGCATTTCTTGAAACTATGGAACGTAAGTCGATTCTAGAAACTGTTCGAACAGGTGCTTCTGGGATTGGTCGCGGTGAAAGAATCTTGAAAATCTAGTGAAATAAACAATAAGTAAGTATGACATGGTGTTTTCTGCCTATGATCAAATAACCTCCGCCACTTACTCTTAAAATTAAATCGGAAAGGAAATCTATGAAGATTTATTACGATAAAGATGCTGATTTATCCCTTATTAAAAGAAAAAAAGTTGCTATAGTTGGTTATGGCTCACAGGGACATGCTCACGCAAATAACCTAACTGACTCTGGTGTAAAGGTTATTGTTGGTTTACGTAAAGATGGTGCATCCTGGGATAAAGCAAAGAAAGCTGGGCTTGTTGTTAAGGAAGTCGCTGAAGCTGTTAAAAATGCAGACGTTGTGATGCTTCTGATACCCGATGAAAAAATGGCCGCTGTTTACAAGTCAGAGGTAGAACCTAATATCAAAAAAGCAGCTACAGTTGCATTCGCCCATGGCTTTAATGTCCACTATGGACAAGTGTCGCCACGTGATGACCTAGATGTAATTATGATTGCACCTAAAGGACCTGGTCATCTTGTACGCTCGACCTATTTACAGGGTGGTGGTGTTCCGTCACTCATTGCTGTACATCAAAACAAGTCTGGTAAAGCCCGCAATTTAGCATTGTCTTATGCTGCAGCTAACGGAGGCACACGAGGAGGTGTGATTGAAACTAACTTCCGTGAAGAAACTGAAACTGATTTATTCGGAGAACAGGTAGTCCTATGTGGAGGACTAACTTCTCTTATTCAAACAGGATTTGAGACGCTAGTAGAAGCAGGATATGCGCCGGAAATGGCCTATTTTGAGTGCCTTCATGAAGTAAAGTTAATAGTTGATTTGATTTATGAAGGAGGCATTGCCAACATGCGATATTCTGTCTCCAATAATGCTGAATATGGAGATATTTCCCGTGGTCCACGCATTGTTACTGATAAAACTCGTGCAGAAATGCGAAAAATTCTACGTGAAATTCAAACAGGTGAGTATGCCCGCGAGTTTATTATGGAGAACCAAGCTGGTGCACCTATGCTGAAAACTAGTCGTCGACTTGCCTCAGAACATAAAATTGAAGTAATTGGAACAAAATTACGTAGTATGATGCCGTGGATTAAAAAGAATAAACTAGTTGATCAAGAAAAGAATTAGCGTAAAGCAGCAAATAATGTAAATAACATGAAATATAGAATGTATACCCCTCCTGCGAAACATATGTAACTAGTCACCTAACTATTCATACCCCTATGAATTATCCCCATCCTTTTATTGCGCGTGAGGGCTGGCCCTTTATTATAGGAGCAGTTGTAATTGCAGCAATTATCAACACTCTTGCTGGTTTGATTTGGGCTATACCGTTCTGGTTAATGGCGCTTTTCATTTTACAATTTTTTCGTGACCCACCACGTGTTATACCTCAAAAAGCTAATGCAGTATTATCGCCTGCAGATGGCAAAATAGTCGCCGTGGAAAAGGTACAAGACCCTTATCTCAAAAGAGAGGCTATAAAGGTAAGCGTATTTATGAATGTGTTTAATGTCCATTCCAACCGCAGTCCAGTAGACGGGAATATAATTGATAAATGGTATTTCCCTGGCAAGTTTATCAACGCTAGTCTGCCCAAAGCCTCTTTGGATAATGAACGTAATGCTTTATGGATAAAAACTGATAATGGCTTTAATATAACTTGCGTGCAAGTAGCTGGGTTAGTTGCTAAACGTATTCTTTGCCATGTTAAAATCGGTGACCATCTTGCACGAGGTCAGCGTTTTGGTTTTATCCGTTTTGGCTCCCGAGTAGATACATATCTTCCACTAAACACTAAAATCAATGTAAATATAGGAGACAAAGTTTATGCAACGCTAACTATCTTAGCCGAATTAACCCAATAAAATAGATAGTTTCCCGTTATCAATCCATTTCTAATGTCTATCTCATGTTTACCATCCTATCTTATCAGTTTAACATGCATCAGAGCTTCTTAAAGTAATATACGAATAATGTACGACCCAAACCAATCTCGTATTATGTTTAAATCAAAGCTGCGGAGGCGCGGCATTTATTTACTTCCAAATCTGTTTACTACAGCAGCATTATTTGCGGGATTTTACGCTATCGTACAAGCAATGAATGGGCGTTTTGAGCATTCTGCAATAGCTATTTTCATCGCCATGGTGCTGGACGGATTAGATGGAAGAGTAGCACGACTAACACATACTCAGAGCGAATTTGGCGCGGAATACGACAGTTTGTCCGACATGATTTCATTTGGTGCAGCACCTGCATTGGTCATATATGAATGGGCCTTAAAAGACATGGGAAAATGGGGGTGGATTGCTGCTTTTATTTATTGCACTTGTGCCGCGTTACGTCTAGCACGTTTTAATACAAAAATAGGAGCTGCAGATAAACGATTTTTTCATGGTTTACCCAGTCCCGCAGCAGCAGCCTTGATCGCAGGGCTAGTTTGGGTAATGTTAGATTTTAAAATAGAGGGATCAACTATTAAATGGCTAGCATGGGGTATTACAGTGTTTGCAGGTTTTACTATGGTTAGTAACCTTCCATATTATAGTGGCAAAGAAATAAATTTACATAAAAGCGTACCATTCATAACCGTATTGTTACTAGCCTTATTCTTTTTCGTACTGATTCCAAGCCAACCACCTGTTGTTCTATTCTGTTTGTTTGTGCTGTACGCATTATCTGGTTACATAATGTGGTTGTGGCGATGGAAAAAAAAGAAAAAAAATACCGGTATATAAAAGACTGAAGCCAATCTCTATTGCACAAAGCAAAAAAACCATTTATATTTG
>JAHELA010000066.1 GCA_024644425.1 Nitrosomonadaceae bacterium | reverse complement strand
TACTTCCAGTGTTTTGTGCTTCAGCACAAACCGTTGGGCTCAATGATGCACAAATCGTTGCCATCTTAATTGCTGCCAATCATGCTGATATTGCTGCTGGCAAGCTTGCAAAATTCAAGGCATCAGATCAGGAAGTCAATTTCTTTGCTCAAAGGATGGTTATGGATCATGGAGCCAATCTGGATTCTGTTGCTTCTTTTATGAAGAGAAGGAAAATAAAGCCGCAAGAAAATCAGGCTAGTTTGGATTTTATAGAATATGGCAAAGAAAACATTGCAAAACTTAAACCATTGCGCCGAAAAGCGTTCCTTAAAGCATATATCGACAAGGAAGTTGCCTTTCATGGAAAAGTATTAATTGCTATCGATTCGCTTCTTATTCCTAACGCCGAGAATATAGAGTTGAAGTGGCTACTGGAAAAAGTAAGACCTGCATTCCTTTCGCATTTATATCATGCGAAACGAACACAGAAACATGTAAATAATCTGAAAGATTAATGTAAAACTTATTTATGGAAATTTTAGTAAAGCAACAATACATATTTTTATAAGGAGGGCATCATGAAAAGAATTCTGATAATCATATCTGCAATTATCTTTAGTTTAACTGTAAGTGTTGCTTTTTCTGGTGGAAGTCATAGTCATAAACATGGACATGGGCATGACCAAGAAGGAAACATGTCACTCGTGGGTAAGCCCGGGAATCTTAGCGATATATCCCGTACCATAGTATTAGAAATGACTTTTAATAAATTCAAGCCTTCCAAAATTAACGTGAAGAAGGGTAAAACGATTAAATTCGTACTTAAGAATGTCAGTGAGAAAGAGCATGAAATCATGATTGGGACCATGAAGGAACTTGAAGAACATGCCAAGATGATGCGTAAAGACCCACATCTAGAACATGTTGATCCTAACCAGGTAACCGTAGGTCCAGGAGAAACTAAAGAGCTAGTATGGCAATTTACAAATATGGGTACAGTTCCCTTTGCCTGCCCAAGGCATGGTCATTTCAAGTCAATGCGGGGCGAAATTAGTGTAACTAAAAATTACGTGCACAAGTAAAAAATTAATTATATGGAGGAATAAAATGATTGCACTATCAATTTCGAGTTTGCTACTAGTTCTGAGCTTCTCAATATTTATTTTTATCGCAACGAGGTACGTAATTTCTTGTAAGGTGTACTTAGAAAGCATGAATAATGGAAATACCAACATGAAGAGAATTTAACATTTTCTTGGTAAATTTCCTCCCATACTGGAGTAATAAACAAAGGTAGCTGTTAAGGAGGGCTGTAATGAGAAAAGAGATTGTTAACCTGCGTAAAGAACACGCGAATTTCAAAAGATTACTCACTTTACTTGATGGGCAGCTAGATCTTTTGAATGGAGAAAAAGAACCTAATTATCAACTTATGACTGATATCCTCTATTACATGACTCAGTATGCCGATCTTGTCCATCACCAAAAAGAGGAGGCTATTTTTTCTCATCTTCTGGAGCGAGATTCTAGTGTTGAGAAGGATGTCGCAGAGGTTACTCAACAGCACCGTACGATCGAAAAGTATGGAGCTAACTTTTTCGAAAAACTTGATGATATCATCAATGGTCAGAGGATTATGCCACTACAAGAGATTGAAAGAACCGGTCGTTTGTATAGCACTACGTATCGCGCGCATTTAAACCAGGAAAATAATAATCTTTTTGGGTTAGCCAATCGAATACTGAATGATGAAGACTGGAAGAAAATAGAAATTGAAACACTATCTGAACCAGACCCTATATTTGGTGAAGCAATAAAGGATCGCTTTCACCTAGTGTGTGATCAACTTGCACGATCCTCTAGTGACAAAGGAAAACAAGTGTGGCTAGCACCCTAAATTTGCAATGATCAAGCAAAATTGGAAATAGGATCAAAATCACGTTTGTTAGTTGCTGGTCACACAATCTTTTTTCCATTAGCAACGCTCTACGCAATTGTGATCTTGCCTGCATCAGTATATTCGATGCTTGGATTCACTGAGTTCTTGCCAGCGTTGATAACCGCTAGTGGGCACGCGCATGAGATGCTGTTTGGTTTTGCACTGGCTGTGGTAGCTGGCAATCAACTTGGCCCCATGCCTATTTCACGATTAACTCTCCTAGTCGGGCTCTGGGTAATTGCACGTGCAACGTTTCTCGCTGTACCGCAAAGTATGACAGCAACTATGGCAAATATTATTTTTGCCGTAATACTAGTATTACACATTGCTCCTAGATTATTTGGAGCTGCAAAGAAACTGCGTAATCAGGCTCTCCCAATGATACTAACTGCGATATGCGCAAGTAGTATTGCATTTCATCTAGTCCAACATGCCGGTTTCCTCACTGATAAACATACGTTGTCTACAGTTACGGTCTTGTTTCTTGCCATGTTGATGCTATTTATGGGCGGGCGAATCATTGCGCCAACGGTTGCCGGACAATTCTACCGGCAAGGAGATAATCTGATCGCTCGGGTACAACCACGTATCGAAGGAGGCTTACTCATTGCTATGACGGTTGCTATCCTGGCATCAGTACTTCCCAATGCAAAAATGTTTACCATGTTAGCAGGAGTTGCATCGATCATTACTGGGGTACTGTCTGCAATTCGACTTCTACGCTGGCGTTTGTGGAGCTTACAAGGTCGTCCAGACCTTCTCTGCCTAGCAGTAGGGTACAGCTGGCTCTCCATTGGTCTGTTACTGTATGGTATTACACTTACTATAGATTATTCTCCAACTGCTGCGTTACATATTATTACGATAGGTGCATTAGGCACACTTACACTAAATGTAATGAATATGACCTGGACGCTTAAGGCGAGATTAAATCCAGCATCTTCATATGTCCCTGTGTGGGCAACGTTTCTTATTGCATCAGCAGTACTGACACGTGTAATGGCTGGTCTTGGGATGTATGATCCGGGTATGTTGTTACAAATTGCGTCTATTTTTTGGAGTAGCGCGTTCATATTGCTTTTTGTTCAGTTGATACGTATTCGCACCCACCAGAATTGACAACATACTGGGTTTCTTAGAACGAATCAAAAAAAAGAAATATATGACATAAAAAATTATGAACTACATCATTTTATATTCTGTTGTAATTATAATAATGAAATTATAAATTTAATAATAACTATAACAATGGGAGCAATCCAATGAACAAACCTATTATTGCAGACAATAAACCCATTGCGGTGACATTAAATCAAGGTGAGGAATATTATTTTTGCACTTGTGGTCGCTCAAGTAATCAACCATTTTGCGATGGTTCTCATAAAGAAACTTCCTTCATGCCCAAAGCATTTATCGTAAACGAAAATCAAGAAGCTTATTTGTGTCAATGCAAACATACTAGCAATGCCCCATTTTGTGATGGCACGCATAAAAAGTTCACCGCTGACCAAATTGGAAAAGAAGGGCCGGGTATTGAGAAAAATAATAATAAAGTGCCTACAGCCACACCTACGCCAGAGGAGCCCACAGTTGCTTTTATACACCAACTCGCTCGTGAAGGATTAAGTAAGCTAGGTCACCATGGACCAATGACATCCATGGGTGTACCTCGAAATAAATTACCTCATTGGGATGACTTACAAATCATGGTGGCACAGATAGCAACAAAGCCCTTGATGGAGGATAAAGCTGTGTGTACAGAATTGGTTATTGGGCCAGAAACAAAAAAACCATTAACATTAAAAATCCCTATGTTTGTTTCTGATATGAGCTTTGGCGCCTTATCTGAAGAAGCTAAGATTGCTTTAGCGAAAGGCGCAGAAATGTCAGGCACTGGAATCTGTTCTGGTGAAGGCGGCATGTTACTGGAAGAACAACAAAATAATTCTCGCTATTTCTATGAACTAGCCAGCGCTGAATTTGGTTTCAAGGAAGAGTTATTAACAAAAGTACAGGCTTTCCATTTTAAGGGTGGACAAGGTGCAAAAACTGGCACAGGTGGCTACCTGCCAGGGAATAAAAATAAAGGAAAAATTTCTCAGGTAAGAGGGATACTAGAAGGAAAGCCAGCTATTTCACCGCCAACCTTTACAAACCTAGTCACAGTAAATGATTTTAAAAAGTTTGCAGATCGTGTACGTGAAATATCTGGCGGTATACCAATAGGATTTAAATTAAGTGCAAATCATATCGAAGAAGATATGCAATTTGCCCTAGATGCTAGTGCAGACTATATCATTCTCGATGGAAGAGGTGGTGGGACGGGTGCTGCACCAGAAATGTTTAGAGATCATATCAGCGTGCCTACTATCCCAGCCCTGGCACGGGCTCGTCGTTTTCTGGATGAGCAAGTTGCAAGTGGACGCGTAACCTTAATTATTACTGGGGGTCTGCGTCTACCTATTGATTTTGTTAAAGCTCTCGCATTAGGCGCAGATGGTATTGCTATAGCTAATAGCGCTATACAAGCGGTTGGCTGTGTTGCAGCAAGAATGTGTCATACTAATAATTGTCCTTCAGGTGTTGCAACTCAAAAGGAAGAACTGAGGCAACGATTAAATATTGAGAAGTCTTCGAGACAGCTTTCTAATTTCTTCCATGCTTCGGTTAAATTAATGCAAGTGATGGCAAGAGCCTGTGGTCATACTCACCTAAATCAATTTAACATGAATGATCTCGCTACCTGGAACCATGAGATGGCACGACTATCTGGTGTGTTGTACTCTGGCTTTGAAAAATAGCTCGTAGAGAAATGCGAATGTCTGCTTTGTGCCAAAAGTGGAAGTTCAGAATCTGCTGATTAAAGTTCGTATATTTAGTGATGAACTTTTAATCCAGCTTAAAAATCTTATTGCGAATTCGACGTGTAATGTACCAGACAGAAAATACTACAATTGGTATCAATATCCCGACAACTAGTTCCGGATGGATTGGTAAGCCAGCTTCTTTGCCTGCTTTAGATATGTACAAGAGTAGACTCACGACATAATAAGAAATAGCAGCAATCGATAAACCTTCAACTGTACGTTGTAGTCTCAACTGCAGCTCCTGACCACGAGTAAGTTTCTCAAGTAATTGCTGACTTTGTGTTTCGGTCTGTATGTTTACTTGCGTACGCAGCAAAGCGCCTGTTTGCGAGATACGTTCAGAAAGGGTTGCCATACGCTGAGCAGTCTCTTCAGTTTTAGTTATAGCAGGGGAGAGGCGACGCCACATGAATTCACCAATAATTTGTGTTCCTTGTATAGCTTTCTCTTTTAATTCGCTGATGCGTTGAGCTACTATTTTATGGTAGGCATGTGTAGCAGAAAAGCGGTACATATGTTCGATGGAGATGCGCTCAACACGTGCCGCAAGAGAAATAAGTCTGTCAAGTAATTCTTGCTCAGAAGCAGTTTTAGATTCCAGTTGGGTTATGATTGACAGTAATTGTTTCTCAGCGTTAGCCAACTCAGGATCAATTTGTTTGGCTACAGGCAATCCCCGCAATGCCATGATACGGTAGGTCTCTATTTCTAGTAAACGCTGAGCAATGCGTCCTGACCTAGTCACAGATGACTCAGGTGGTAGTATCACAAGTATTTTTTCAAAGCCATTTTCATGCAGCTTGAAATCTGTCACCACAAGAGAGTCACTGTTTCTGCCAGCTAGGGATGCTACTACAGTACGTTCATTAAACCAGTTGCGTGCTGATGCCAGCATTTCTTCCGGGTTATTTAGGTCACCATGCACCATGGCTAGATTGATGGCTGTAAAGGTTTGACCTGGAATCTCGGATAACCAGTTCTTTTGTAGGGCTAAGGATGAAAGTAGATCAGGGTCTGTTGAGCCTAATTGTGCGTTCTCGGGCAACTTTTGTACAAGAGTATAACTGGTAAATTCTGTATGGCGCTCCCATATTAGGGTACATTCTTCTAATTTCATGCGAAGAAAGTTATTCTGTAATTGCTCAATGTTTATTTTCTTTTGGGTGGGTATACGACAAAGGTGCTCACACTCTTGCTCTAGTGTTACTTCATTATTTATTACAGCAATGCTTACCACCAAAGCAGGTACGTGGATTCTCTGACTTGGTCGGGTATGTACTTCGTTATGCAATAAGAAGCGTTGTAAATCATCAGGAGGCAGCCAGTCATGCCGAATGAAATCAGTATTCTGATTCATGTACGTAGTATAAAAAATTAGTTTAAGTGTTTATGGTCCAAGTATATATTAGATTTATCAGATATTATATTTTATTAAACTCAACATTATTTTGTAATGAGAGATAATCAGAATACAATAAATTAGGTATTTTGCATTGAGGCCACATAGCTGTATAGATTATTCTAATAACCCCTTTGTGCCAAAAGCGGCTGTTCAACCTATTTGTTTATTCCTAAGAAAAGCAAGAAGTAATTACTGCTTGAAAATCGTAATACCCATACGTGAAAATTAAAAGTAAATGCTCTTCCCGATATAATTTACAATATAAATATTTAATTACGACTAATTATATGGACACAAGGATTGCCAATATACTTAACTAAGAAGGAATATTTTGTGAGTGATAGTCTACTACATACCTTACTTGCTACTACTGATCTTTCTGCGGCATCAAGCCGTTCTTCTCTTCGAGCAGCCATGCTGGCAAAGCAGGTTGGAGCACAACTGGAGATTGTACATGTGCTGGAAAAAAGTGCACTTGACGAGTTGCAACAGTTGTATGGACAGGATTACGAGGTAATACAAAAAAATATTCGATCACAGACGAGAAAAGAACTCTCTCGGTTGACTAGCCAACTTACAAAGACTCTCGAAAAGAATGTTGGATGCCACCTAGTAGAAGGCGAAGTTCTAGAAAGCATTTTGTCTCAGGTGAAGACCCTTGGTGCAAAAATCTTAGTCTTGGGCGAACGTGGTGTGGGAGGCTTTGTGCGCCAATTGCTATTGGGAACTACTACTGAGCGTTTGATGCGTCTGAGCTTGTGTCCGGTCCTTGTTGTAAAGCGTCCGCCACGGGAAGCCTACCGAAGTGTAATTGTACCAGTAGATTTCTCCCCTTGGTCAATAAGAGCTATTCATCTTGCACGGGCAATTGCTCCAAAAGCGGAACTTACCTTGCTGCATGCCTACGAGGTACCTTTTGAATATAAAATGCGTATTGCTTGGGAAAAAGAGGAAGTGATTCGACGTTATCGTGAAACAGCTCGGCAGGAAGCAGAAACTCATCTTTACAAAGCTGCGGATGAAGCAGGAATCTCTAGAACGGGTTGCAACTTCATTATAGTACGTGGCAACGCTACGCATCACATCCTGGAGCAAGAGGAAGAGCAAGGTGCAGATCTGATTGTTTTAGGTAAACATGGCCTTGGAATGGTAGAGGAATTGTTGCTTGGCAGCTGTACCAAGCAAATTGCTACTCAATCACTCTGTGACGTACTAGTTGCCAATCATTAAACTCCATGATCGATACGCTATGGGAAGGTGCATTATCAATATCTGCAAAATTGCGACAGGGAGATCATAAAAACCAATGATTATAAGTAATGAGGGATTACAAACTAAGAAGCTACTGACAACAGCTAGCCGACGGAACAAAAATTTATTAGATGACTAATTTTATCCAATCTTCAGTTTTATTGTTAGTTCTTCTCAATCCATTTCTAGTTATTATTTACCTTTTTGATATAGTCGAGAAGCTTGACAGGAGACAGTTCTCTCTGACTCTAACATATGCGGGAATTATTGCTGGTGTAGTTTACTGTTGTTTTGCTATTCTTGGAGATATTATTTTTGGCAGTATTCTGCAAGCAGAGTTTGCATCATTCCAAATATTTGGGGGTATAATTTTTCTCCTTATTGGACTTCAGTTTGTTTTCCGTGGCCCATCCTCAATTGAGTTTCTAAAAAGTGATTCAGGATTCTCTGTTGGAGCAGTTGCTATGCCGGTACTTATTGGACCAGGCACAATAAGTGCCAGTGTGGTTATTGGTAAGAGGCACGAGCAGTTAGCTGCTATTGCTATCATACTTACGACAGTAGCTTTAGCCATAGCTATAATTATCGGGCTTAAAATACTACACGATTTTGTTCGTCCACAAAATGAAGCTATTGTTGATAAATATATAGAGATTACTGGACGAATTTCAGCGTTATATATTGGAACAGTATCAATTGAAATGATCATGAAAGGGCTGGGTACATGGTTTGGAAAATTTTAAGAAATAAAATACCAAGTACAAATGGACCCAGCATTTGACAAAAGCGACAAACCCTTGATTTTAGTGACTCAATAACTAAGGTAGAAAAATATGAGAAAGATATTCTGCTATTTCATCTTCTTTATGATAAGCATATCCACACATTCATTTGCTGGCAAAGATGGATACACCTGTACAGTTCTACAAGTACACGCACTCAAATCATCTGGAATGATTAATACGCTTGATAGTTACC
>JAHELA010000065.1 GCA_024644425.1 Nitrosomonadaceae bacterium | reverse complement strand
TGGAGAAATTAAAGATCTTCAGGAAGCTGCAAAGTGGTTCCGTTTAGCAGCAAACCAGGGAGATGCAGATGCGCAGGTTTGGCTTGGTGCAGCCTATGCAGGTGGACGAGGTGTGCCCCAAGATTTCAAAGAAGCTATATCCTGGTATCGCTTAGCTGGAGAGCAAGCCCATATAGATGCACAACATAGACTTGGCTTAATGTATGGCCAAGGCCAAGGCGTGGACCAAAATCATCCAGAAGCAATAAAATGGTATAGTTTAGCAGCTAAGCAGGGACACTCAGACGCACAATTTAAATTAGGTGTAATGTATGATGAAGGCCAAGGGGTAACTCAGGATCATCAAGAAGCATCGAAATGGTATCACTTAGCTGCTAAACAAGGGTATATGAGCGCACAATTTAGGCTTGGTGTTATGTATGACCAGGGAGAGAACTTAATACAAAATCATCAAAAAGCAATTAAATATTATCGACTAGCCGCTGCTCAAGGTCATGTTAATGCACAAGCAAGTCTTGGTATCATGTATGGTCAAGGGCAAGGTATAGCTAAAGATGATATTCGTGCACATATGTGGTTAGACTTAGCAGCCTCAAGAGGAAACGGTTTAGCAGAACAAGGGCGTAATTTACTAGCTAAAAAAATGTCTCCCTCTCAAATAACTAAGGCACAGAAAATGGCTAAAGATTGTGAAAAAAATAATTATCAGGATTGTTAAAATAGGACATAAATTCAAGAATTAATTGGAGACAGTTTATGGCGAGATTAATTTTTATCATTCTATCAATTAGCCTATTTTCTTCGCTTACCTATGCGTACGATTACGAAGCGCGAAGACGTAGCCAAGCTAGGGACTCAGGAGAACTATCGCTAGAAGAGCCTAAACAAGAACAAAAACAGAATATAAATCAAACAAATGAAATAAAAAAACAAAAAACTGTCTTACGTAGAAAAAACCAAAAAAAACTTAGAGCCAATCGGAAAATGGGACGAGGGAATTATCCGCCCAATGCGATAATAGCGGAATAAACCCTTTATATTATCTTTATTTCTATAATTTTACTTGAATAATTTTGAAACAATCTTCTAAAAGGTTTTTAAGAAAAAGGCGCAAATTATCATATTACCTTCTAATGATTGGTAAGCTATATTGACAAGCAAAGAACCCTCCATTAGTCTTCTAATACAGTTTAGATTTTTAATTTTGTCAAATAGATAAATTATTTCTGGCAAAAATATTGGGAACTAACAATATAGGTATCCTGTGTAAATCATTTTTACAGGTTATATTATAATATCTATAAATATTAATAAGTTAACAGGAGAAAATCATGCAACTTAAAGGATCTGAAACAGAAGTAAATTTGAAAGCGGCTTTTGCGGGCGAATCCCAGGCCAATCGTCGCTATCTCTATTTTGCAGCTAAAGCAGATGTAGAGGGCCAGAACGATGTAGCGGCAGTATTTCGTTCTACTGCGGAAGGTGAAACTGGGCATGCTCATGGTCATCTTGAATATTTAGAATCTTGTGGCGATCCTGCTACAGGCTTACCAATTGGAGCTTCTCGTGATAACCTTAAAGCAGCTATTGCTGGGGAAACTCATGAATATACAGATATGTATCCAGGTATGGCTAAATCAGCACGTACTGAAGGTTTTGATGAAATAGCAGATTGGTTTGAAACTTTAGCCAAAGCTGAACGTTCTCATGCTAACCGTTTTCAAAAAGCGCTAGACGCATTTTCTGATTGAAAAAGATCATATAATAGTGGATTGGCTGAATATGGCTTTTTAAGCTTAACTTAGTCAGTCCACTAAGCCTTTGTATTTTTTGTCTATTTATTTCACGTTCCTATGACCACCTTTGAAGGCAGTCTGGAGGCTCCCAAACGTCATCCTATTGAATGGAAAAATCCTGATTTTTATAAGGAAGCAGAACTATTTGATGAGCTAGACCGTGTTTTTGATATTTGTCATGGTTGCCGTCGTTGCGTTAACCTTTGTACGGCTTTTCCTAGCTTGTTTGATTTAATTGATGAAGGGGCATCTGGAGAAATAGATGGAGTAAAAAAGGAACAATATTGGGAGGTAGTTGATCGCTGTTACCTATGTGACATGTGTTTTATGTCTAAGTGCCCATATGTACCACCACATCCATGGAACGTTGATTTTCCCCATTTAATGTTGCGTGCTAAAGCTATTAAATATAAAAAAGGTAAAACTAATTTTCGTGATAAATTGTTAACCAGCACAGACCTTATGGGTAAGCTTGCCAGTATCCCAGTAGTAGTGAAGGTTGTAAATACAGTAATTAATACACCTGCACCTAGAAAATTGCTAGATAACATGATGGGTATTCATTCAGAGCGGGAATTACCTAAATATACTAGCAAGAAATTTCGTTCTAACGCTAATACTGATGAGTCATTTGTTGCAAAAAATGGTGAAAGCACGCCAGGTAAAGTTGTAATTTATTCAACATGCTATGTAAATTACAATGAACCAGATATTGGACATGATCTTATTAAAATACTTAAATATAATGAAATTCCAACTCGTTTAGTGGAAAAAGAAAGCTGTTGTGGAATGCCCAAATTAGAATTAGGTGATATAGAAACAGTAGAAAAATTAAAAATTGAAAACATTCCTTATTTAGCAGAGTTAGCAAATGAAGGGTATGCCATCCTTACATCAGTACCTTCTTGTACCCTTATGTATAAGAAGGAGTTGCCTCTTATTTTCCCCGATGATAAGGGTGTAAAAGTAGTAGCAAAAGCAATGTTTGATCCATTTGAATACCTAATGCTTCGAAACCGAGATAGATTACTTAAAATTGATTTTAAACAATCCCTAGGTAATGTGTCTTATCATATTCCTTGCCACTTAAGGGTACAAAATATTGGGCAGAAAACCAAAGACATGTTAGAAATGATACCAGGTACTACAGTCAACGTAGTAGAGCGTTGTTCTGGCCATGATGGAACCTGGGGAGTTAAAAGTGAGTACTTTGCTGAATCTATGAAAATTGGTAGGCCTGTATTCAAACAAATGGTAGCATCTAATCCAGACTACATAAGTTCTGATTGCGCAATTGCTGGCCGTCATATTTATCAAGGTATAGGAAAGTGTAAAGGACAGAAACAACATCCATTAACACTTCTACGTATTGCTTACGGAATAGAATAGATAATTATGGGTAAAATATAAATAGAACTGGCTCTGCCAAAATCGCACCTGGACAATATAATGCCTAAAATTTCTCGTGACAGTATTATGACGCTAGAAGCTTATGCTAAAGCACGTTCGGAATTTCGTGTGAAGGTAATGTTACATAAAAAAAACAGAAAAGTTAATCTAGGAGAAAATGTTACACTTATTTTTGAAGACGAGTTAACAATTCGTTATCAAATCCAAGAAATGCTCCGAGCAGAAAAAATTTTTGAGGAGGAGGGTATTCAGGATGAAATAAATGCATATCGCTCACTTGTCCCTGATGGCAGCAACTGGAAAGCAACCATGATGATTGAATATTCAGACCCTTTAGAGCGTGCAGATAAGTTAACAAAATTAATTGGCATTGAAAATAAAGTCTGGATAAAGGTACAGGAATTTAATCCTGTTTATGCTATTTCTGATGAGGATCTGGAAAGAACAACTGATGAAAAGACTTCTGCAGTTCATTTTTTACGTTTTGAGCTAACGCAAAGCATGATTCAAGCACTGCGGCAGGATGCTTCTCTGAGCATGGGTATAGACCACCCTGTTTATCAAGCACTGATTCAGCAAGTGGATGATAAAGTACGAAATTCTTTGATTAAGGATCTGGTCAGTTAGTTTCGAAAGTTAGGCAAAAAACAAATCTTTGATGAATTAGCTATTCGAAATTCAACTGGCCATATTAACTGCAGGCTATTTTATTTTAGTTTAGCCTTTTCATCTATAACAGCACCAAATTATTTCTATGGATGAGTTCAGGCTCATCAACATATCCAAGAATATTCTCAATTTCACTACTAGGAAGACGTAAAATTTTTAGAGTTTCTGTGGCACTGTAATTTATAAGACCACGAGCGACCTCTCTTCCTTCTTGATCAACACAATTTACTACTTCTCCTCGCTCAAATGTACCAATTGAACTTATTGCGCCAATTGGTAGCAGGCTTTTGCCTTCTTTTGTTAGCGCCTTTACAGCACCCATATCCAATGTTATTTCCCCATATGTTTGTAGGTGGTTTGCAAGCCACTGTTTGCGGGCTGCAATCTTTTGAGTCTTTGTTGAAATTTGTGTACCAACGGCTTCGCCTTGCGCAAGTCGAACAAGTATATTTGTCTCATACCCAGATGCAATTATTGTATGGGCACCACTTTGGGCCGCACGTTTTGCAGCAATTATTTTTGTTTTCATACCACCACGTCCAATATTACTTCCTACATCTCCCGCCATTAATTCAATTTTAGGATCTTCAACACTAACCTTATTTAAAAATTTAGCCTGGATATCTTTTCTGGGATCTGAAGTAAATAACCCAGCTTGGTCAGTGAGAATTACAAGTACATCAGCCTCAATCAAGTTTGTTACTAGTGCGGCTAGTGTGTCGTTGTCGCCAAAACGGATCTCATCAGTTGCTACAGAATCGTTTTCATTAATAACCGGAACTACGCTCATACTTAGTAAAGTTGTAAGTGTGGAACGTGCGTTTAGATAACGTTTGCGGTCTGATAAATCTTCATGAGTAAGGAGTAATTGCGCAGTTTGTAGCTCATGGTTCCTAAAACAAAATTCATACGCCTGTATAAGCCCCATTTGCCCAACTGCAGCGGCAGCCTGTAATTTATATAATTCATGTGGGCGTTTTTCCCAACTCAGACGTTGAATACCCTCGGCTATGGCACCAGAAGAAACCAGCACAATTTCTTTCTTTCCTTGCTTAAGTGTTGCAATCTGCTCAGCCAAACAAGTAAGCGTTGCATGATCTAACCCTTGTCCATGATTGGTAACGAGGCTACTACCAATTTTGATAACTATGCGTCGCGCTTGTTTTAAAATAGATTGCATATTTAAATATATAGTTTAGATTGTTACTTCTTCATGTTTTTGTTCTAAATGCTCCATTATGGCATACGTTAATTCTTTGCACCCTTTACCTGAAAGCGCTGAGATAACAAAGCATTTACCTTCCCATCCCATGCTATTGATAAATTTTTCACAAATTATTTTGCCTTCTTCTTGAGCTATCATGTCGATTTTATTAAATACTAACCAGCGTGGTTTTTGATAGAGAGATTCATCATATTTCTTAAGTTCCATCATAATTGCTTTAGCGTCACGAACTGGGTCGGCATTACTGTCTAATGGTGCTATATCTATTATATGCAGCAGTAAACGTGTACGCGCCAGGTGCCTTAGAAACTGATGCCCTAATCCAGCACCTTCTGCTGCCTTTTCTATCAAACCAGGAATATCCGCCATAACAAAACTACGATTGGGATCTACCCGTACTACCCCCAGATTCGGATATAAGGTGGTAAAAGGATAATCTGCCACTTTCGGACGAGCAGATGAGATTGCACGAATCAGGGTAGATTTACCGGCATTAGGCATTCCTAGTAGCCCCACATCTGCAAGCACCCTGAGCTCTAACTTAAGTTCGGATTCTTGTCCAGGCTCCCCGTAAGTAAACTGGCGTGGTGTACGATTAGTACTAGATTTGAAATGTATATTACCAAGACCTCCTTTGCCACCTTTAGCTAGTAAGACTTTTTGTTGATGATGCTTTAAGTCTGCAACTATTTCTCCAGTATTTGCATCGCTGATAATTGTCCCAATTGGCATGTGTAATATGATATTTTCTGATTTTTTGCCATATTGGTCAGAACCGCGTCCATTGCCACCTTTTTTTGCACGATGGATGCGAGCAAAACGGTAATCTATAAGTGTGTTGATATTGCAGTCAGCAATTGCAAATATACTTCCTCCATTTCCCCCATCGCCACCATCTGGCCCACCCTTTGGTATAAATTTTTCTCTGCGAAAGCTAGCAACACCATCTCCGCCTTTTCCAGCAATGACCTGAATTGTTGCCTCATCTATAAATTTCATAGAAAATAAAAACCCTTCTAATTCAGCTGTTGCCAACAAAAAAGCCCTACCATAATGGTTAGGGCTTTTTTACAAGAACTAACTAATCCTAAACTGGAATAATACTTACTGTTTTTCGCTGTTCTGAGCCCTTTATGCTGAAGTTAACTTTTCCTTTAATTTTAGCAAATAAGGTATGATCCTTCCCTATGCCAACATTTTCACCGGGATGAACTTGAGTACCACGTTGGCGAATTATAATACTGCCTGCGGAGATTAATTCTCCACCGAACCTTTTAACACCTAGGCGTTTAGAATTTGAGTCGCGACCATTCCTTGAACTGCCTCCAGCTTTTTTATGTGCCATGGTAAGTTTTTCCTATGCAGAAATGCCTGTTATCTGAATCTCGGTATAATTCTGTCTATGTCCTTGATGTTTCTGGTAATGCTTACGTCGGCGCATTTTAAAAATACGTACCTTGTCGTGTCTACCTTGTCCGAGTACCGTTGCTTTGACTGTAGCACCATCTACCAGAGGCTTCCCCATTGAAACGTTATTACCATCAGCAACCATTAAAACTTGGTCTATAATAAGTTCGCTGCCAATGTCTGCTAGTATCTGCTCTATTCTAATTTTTTCACCGGCTTCAACGCGATACTGTTTACCGCCGGTTTTTATAACTGCATACATGTCAGATCAGGCTCCATGATACTTCTAAGAAACGGCAGATTATACATACCTGTATTCACTTGGTCAAAGATATGCAGAAAATAGATTAGTTTAAAAAATATTTGATATTCATGCTATCAAACTTGACACTTTAATGATGACGTTTCTAACATACCAATTTTTCTTGTAGGTATTACTTTGTCAATCGAACACATAAGAAAACTTATTGAAGCAGATATGGCTGCTATGGATGAAGTTATCCGTGTAAAGCTGCATTCTGACGTGGTTTTGGTTCGCCAGGTTGGTGAATATATCATTAATAGTGGTGGAAAACGACTGCGACCTGCACTTGTAATCCTTTCAGCCGGTGCTTTTGGTTATACAGGTAAATATCATCACAATCTCGCAGCAATTATTGAGTTTATTCATACTGCAACTTTGTTACATGATGACGTCGTTGATGCCTCGGAATTAAGACGCAGCAAGGCTACTGCTAATGCTTTGTTTGGTAATGCAGCAAGTGTGCTTGTGGGGGATTTTCTCTATTCCCGAGCTTTTCAGATGATGGTCGAAATAAATAACATGCGTATTATGCAGGTGTTAGCGGATGCAACCAACACGATTGCAGAAGGTGAAGTATTGCAACTACTTAATTGTCGTGATCCAAATGTTACTGAAGAAAATTACCTACAAGTAATTCGATATAAAACTGCAAAATTATTTGAAGCAGCAACCCGAATTGGTGCAATCCTTAGCAATGCAACGCCGGAAGATGAGGAGTCAATTGCGGCTTATGGTATGCATCTTGGTACAGCATTTCAGTTAACAGATGATATGCTGGATTACTCTGGTGATTACCATGATACTGGGAAAAATTTAGGTGATGACCTTGCTGAAGGGAAGCCAACTTTACCACTGATCTATGCAATGAAAACCGGCTCAAAGGAGCAAGCTATTATAGTGCGTGACGCGATCAAACAGGGAGGTGAGGAGGGGCTGCAAGCAGTTTTAGAAGTAATTCAGAAAACTAACGCATTAGGCTATACGCGACAAAAAGCAGAGGCTGAATCTCTCATGGCCTCTTCAGCAATCTCATCACTTTCAAATTCTAATTACAAGGAATGTTTGCTACAATTAGTAACATTCGCAGTATCTCGGAATTATTAATATACCATTATAAAAATAAGCCCCACTTATTATTCCCGGGGTGTAGCTCAGCCTGGTAGAGTACTGCGTTCGGGACGCAGGAGCCGGCGGTTCGAATTCTCCCACCCCGACCAATTTACAATCCAACGAAGGAGACGTTCTATTGGGTAGACTTTTATTTTTTGCCCTTATTGCCGTATTAATTTTTTGGCTAATTACACGTTGGGGCCGAAAGGAAATAGATCAAAATACTGAATCATCCTCTACTAAGGGAGAGGATATGGTTTGTTGTGATTACTGTGGTTTACACTTACCAAGGAGTGAAAGCATTATGATAAAGAATAAAATCTTTTGTAGCGAAGAACACCATCAATTGTATTCAGAGTAAGGCACATATACTTTTAACTCCATCCATCTGGCCCTTTACAAGTCTTAACACTTTCGGTAATTTCTCTCTTATCCTTAAGCACCACAGATTTTCTGATAGTCTTGCATTCACGTACCCCGTCAATCTTTCCTGCTTCCTGAAT
>JAHELA010000188.1 GCA_024644425.1 Nitrosomonadaceae bacterium | reverse complement strand
TATGATCGTTTCCGCGATCGCATCATGTTTCCAATCTTAAATCAGAAGGGAAAAATTGTGGGGTTTGGCGGACGAATAATAGAAAAGGATGAACCGAAATATCTTAATTCTCCTGAGACCCTTTTATTTGAGAAGGGGCAGGAGCTATACAACTTATTTGCTGCACGCAGAGCAATTCGTGATGCAGAAAGAGTAATAGTGGTAGAAGGATACATGGATGTAGTTGTACTCTCGCAGCATGGTATTGAATATGTGGTTGCTACATTAGGCACTGCTACCACTTCTCATCACGTGCAAAAACTTCTGCGTCAGACAGATAACGTAGTATTTTGTTTTGATGGTGATGAGGCTGGGAGGAAAGCTGCATGGCGTGCATTAGAAAACAGTTTAGCAAAATTCCAAGATGGTAAAAATATTAGTTTTTTGTTCCTGCCGGAAGGTGAGGATCCTGATAGTTATGTTCGAAAATTTGGTAAGAATGCTTTCGAGAAATTGATCAAGCAGGCTCTTCCATTATCTGTTTTTTTGTTCCAGAGTTTGTCAGAAGGCATCAATTTGCAGACTAGCGAGGGTCGTGCTAGCCTAGTACAAGCCGCAAAACCCCTATTATCTCAGGTTGTTGCACCGATACTTGCATTGATGCTGCTAAAGCGCCTGGCTGAACTTAGTGGTGTCGATCAGGAAGAGTTAGAGGTTTTGTTGCAAATCAGGCGTGTTTCATCGTCCATACCCCGAGGCAGAATACCTCGACCAAATCCAATCTCACCCTGTCGTTGGTTAACCCAGGTGCTTTTGCATGATCCGAGATACGCTTCTAGGCTAGATAGAAAGCAGTTCTCGGAACACAGAGAAAATACTGAAGAAATGGCTGCTTTAGTCGCACTGATTGAATTTATTGACGCCCATCCCCATGTTGCAGAGAATACCGCAATTCCATTAGCCATAACATATTTTTACAATAGCCCACATCGTTCGTTTCTTGAAAAAGCTGAGAGCGCAACACTTTCTTGGGACAATGCTATAGACCTTGAGGCTGAATTTATTGGTGCGTTGACAAGGCTACAGGAGACAAGACGTAAACAGCGTATGACAGAACTGCAAAATAAGTCTTTAAGTTCACTCACTTCTGATGAGAAGCAAGAATTGCAGCAATTGGCAGTATTTTTAGGATAACTGGCTGAACCAGATTCACTGAATTTTGGTACAATAATCGGCTTTGAGTTCAACTATACGCATTATTTGGAAATTAAAATGTCAAAAGCAAATACACAAGCTAGAATTTTAGTTAAAACAAAGAGTAAAAGTCAGGCCGCGCCAGTCAAGCTTGTTAGGCGTCGTGTAGAGAAGGTTGAAAGGAATCTTAAGAATGAAAAAAAGAAAGTATCAAAACAAGCAGAGAAGAAGCGATCTCGGGTAACTGAGACTGACAAGAAAACGACTAAAAAAGTTACAAATAAAACGAAAAAAGTATTAGCGACAACAAAGAGATCTACAAAGGCGGCCGTAAAAAAATCTCCAGCTACAATGGTAAAAAAAGCGATAAAAGCGGCTACAAAAAAGTCGGCAGGGGGGGTAACAGGGAAGAAGCCAACAAAAGCGGCCATAAAGAAGTTAACCAGAGCAGTTATAAGTATTCCTGCGGTTAAAAAATCATCCGTCAAAACATCATCTAAAGTTGCAGAGATAGCAAAGGCGGTAATGGCTGCTAAAGAGCTAAAATCAACCCGAAAAATGAAGCTGAGAGCTGCAAGGACGCAGGCTAAAGAAGCTGAGAAAGCCCTTCTTGGGCCTCTAGATTTAGAGGCGCGTCGCAAACGTCTTAAGAGCCTAATCGTGCAAGGTAAGGAACGTGGGTATTTAACCTATGCTGAAATTAATGATCACCTGCCAGACGATATGCAGGATGCTGAGCAGATAGAGAGCATCATCAGTATGATTAATGACATGGGCATCTCTGTCCATGATGAGGCACCGGATGTAGAAGCAATGCTCTTATCTGAGGCTACCCCTGCAGTTACCGATGAAGATGTAGTAGAGGAGGCTGAAGCTGCTCTTTCCACAGTTGATTCAGAATTTGGTCGTACCACCGATCCAGTACGGATGTATATGCGTGAAATGGGATCAGTAGAATTACTGACACGTGAGGGAGAAATAGAAATTGCAAAGCGTATCGAAGATGGATTAAAACACATGATTCAGGCAATTTCAGCTTGCCCAACAACAAT
>JAHELA010000187.1 GCA_024644425.1 Nitrosomonadaceae bacterium | reverse complement strand
GGTAGGGTAAGCCAGGCTTTATCATTATCATGTCAGCTCCTTCCTCCAGATCAATTCCTGCTTCCCATATTGCTTCATCTGCGTTGGCAGGATCCATTTGGTATGTAGATTTGTTTCCTTTGCCTAAATTGGCAACTGAGCCAATCGCATCGCGGAAAGGACCATAAAAACTAGAGGCGTATTTTGCTGAGTAAGCGAGAATTCGGGTGTGAATGTATTTTTTACTATCAAGGGTATCTCGAATAGCAGTAATACGCCCATCCATCATATCGGAGGGCGCTACTATATCAGCTCCGGCCTGTGCATGTATTTGTGCCTGCTGAGAAAGTACCTTTACAGTTTCGTCATTCATTACATATCCGTTGGCATCGATCAAACCGTCTTGGCCATGACTAGTGTATGGATCAAGGGCAATGTCAGTGATGATACCAAGCTCGGGAAAGTGTTTTTTTAGCTTTTTTACTGTTCGTGGAACAAGGCCCTTAGGATTGAGCGCCTCAGTGGCAGTTAGATTCTTCTTGCTGGGCTCGATTACTGGAAAAATTGCAAGAGCAGGTATGCCTAGTTGTAAGCATTTTTCTGCTTGGTACATTAGTATGTCTGTGCTTTGTCTGAACACTCCAGGCATTGAAGCTACTTTCTCCTTATGCTTTTCCCCATTTACAATAAATACTGGATAAATAAGATCGTCAACAAGTAGTTGGTTTTCTCGCATCAGACGGCGAGAAAATTCGTCGCGTCTCATACGCCTCATTCTCTTCTTTGGAAACTGAGCGAATTTTGTCATAGTTTTTTCATATAGGAAAAAAGAAAGTTAAATAATAGATAAGAATAGTGAATAGAATAGCATTTAGCTTAAAAGTTTTAGTGATAGCAAATACTAGGTTTTAATTTAGGTTAAAAACATCAAAACCCGCACATTTTTATTAATCAAGGTGTAGCATATTTTATTTAGTTCTTTAATAGTGATTTTTATGTGAATAATTTCCAACCAAATCAGAAGAAGGTAAAAGGAAAACTCATGAAAATCGTGTATATCCATATAGCGATTGTGGCCGAATTAAATTTCATTGAGTAACTTGGTTATTTGTTCGTTCTAACAATGGGTTAACAACTAATCGGCCTTATTTTTAGTAATCATAGGCCCTAAAAATTAATATTTAGGGAACTAACTTTCAATATCATCGTCTCATCATCAGACAACTTTGGTTGTTACCTGCTCTTCTCCCTGAGCTGGTACCTTAATTATCACTTATTAAGGCAGTTTCGCCCCCGGTTTTCTTCCCCTTTAACCGGGGGTTTTTTATACTAACCTTCGGTTTTTATTCTGGGTATAGTTTTATTAATTTTGAGCTGAGTTTAATCTAAGTTAAGCCACTCACCAAGTACCGAATAAACTTCTTTGACACCTTTTTTGGCTTTACTAGAAAATAATTGAGCGCTGCATTGCTGCGGGTAGGTCTTTTGTAAAAAATTTAAAACGTCCTGAAGGGCTCTTCTGGCTTGCTGTAAAGTAAGTTTATCAGCTTTAGTAAGTAAAATATGCACTGGTTTTCTAGTTGGCGTGAACCAGTCCAGCATACGCATGTCAAGTGGAGTTAACGGGTGGCGCACATCCATTATAAGTACCATACCATATAGAGGTACTCGAGTTTGTAAATAGGTACTAAGTAAGTTTTCCCAGTGCTGGCGAGTTTTAAGAGGGACCTTAGCAAATCCGTAGCCAGGAAGGTCAACCAGAAAGTGTTTATCTCCAAGTTTAAAGAAATTAATATGTTGGGTACGCCCCGGTGTCTTACTGACGAAGGCGAGACGGTTACGTCTGGTAAGTGTGTTTATGGCACTTGATTTACCAGCATTTGAACGCCCTGCAAAGGCTATTTCTAGGCCATTTGGCGGGGGTAAATCTCGCAAGTTATTGATAGTAGTATAAAAAGTTGCGTGTTGGAAAGATGACATTAGTTTCTGAGCTGGGCCTGAGAGAACTAGAAAATTAATAATTCGGCTTGTATAAATTCAAAATGTTGATTTCTAAAATACCTGTAAATTTAGGATTATCCCTGTATTTTTGAGTTTTCGTTTGCAATTAATACGAGGCCTTGCAATACTAGATTGTTTACAACAATAGTGTTCATATTAAATTTAGATACAAGTTGTTGGGATCCGCCTCCACAAATAATGCACTCAGGTATATGCCCTAGTCTAATAGTAAGCAAGGTGGCCATGCGTTCTATT
>JAHELA010000002.1:7423-32429 GCA_024644425.1 Nitrosomonadaceae bacterium | reverse complement strand
CTTTCAACACCTTTGCGTCGACAAGTCCGTTAACGTTAAATATAAATACTTATTTATCAACACAACCGCGCTGACAAATAGCTTTTGATGATCTAGTTAACGGAGGCTTTTACCTTTTACTTCACTTTTTGCTGGTCGAGAATTATTCTGTTTAGAATGGCCGACTAAAGTTCTTTAGGTAAATCAATAAGTTGTATAATATTAAGGATTTATAAGACTCAAGAAAAGTACATTAATAAATAAACCAGGATTAAAAACTCATGTGTATTTTTCGATATTTTAGTAAATAAAATAGCAAGTTAACTTAAGCATATTACAAGTTTATCTTATCTGCTGTTTCTATTGTATCTTTGTATCAACAAATGTATTCACTATTTAAAAGAAAACTGATTACCTAAATATTCTGATGTATTACTCACATCAATGTTTTCTAATATGGGAATTGTGCTGCTTGTCTCTGAAATAAGCATAATACTATTTACAATAACTTACTATAGAATTGTTATATTTATACTATTGATAAATTAATTTCAGATTTTCATGGATTATGAGTATAAACCTCAACCTATGATTCAGCATTAAAAAAATCTTCTAAATATGCCTATTATTCGTGTGGCTCTTGATGTTCCTTTAGATGTCTTGTTTGACTACATTTTGCCTAATGCAAAAAGGAAACATATTGGGGCTCGTGTTCAAGTTCCATTTCGGAGGAAATTAGTGATTGGAGTTATTATTGAAGTGACATCTAACTCATCAGTTCCTGCAAATAAACTTAAATCTGCTAAATGTATTTTTAGTGACATTCCCCCGTTGCCTAAAGCTTTGTTAGACCTTTTTAGATTTTGCAGTGATTATTACCATTCTCCTCTTGGAGAGGTTGTGATGAATGGGTTACCCACTAGATTGCGTAGCGGTAAACCATTTATGCAAAAATCTCAGAGTATTTTTAAATTTCGAATTACAGATAAAGGCCATGTAGTGGATACTTCATCCATTCCAAGCCGAAGTTATCTCAAGAGCCGAGTTTTGGCGTATTTAAAAGAATCTGGAGACATTAGTGTAAATGAAATAAAAAAAATATCTCCAGGTGCAACAAGGATATTGAAACAATTTGTAAAGTTAGGGTGGGTAGAAGCTATACCCTCTACCTTGCCTTCTGCTTCTGAACTTTCTTTAGGGCCTGAGCTTACAAAAGAACAAAAGATTGCCGTTGATGAGATTAGTGCTGAATCTGACCAATTTAATTGTTGGTTATTGCATGGTGTTACAGGAAGTGGCAAAACGGAAGTATATTTGCAGTTGGTTGCCTTGAAACTACTTCAAGGGAAGCAAACTCTAGTGTTGATACCAGAAATTAGTTTGACTCCACAGCTAGAAACTGTATTTCACACACGTTTTCCTGATACTTCAATAATAAGTCTGCATAGTGGTTTGAATTCAACAGAACGTGCAAATGGTTGGCTACAGGCCTTAGAGGGTAAAGCCAAAATTATTTTGGGAACACGTCTTGCAGTGTTTACTCCGATTCCGAACCTTGGATTGATCATTGTGGATGAGGAACAGGATAGCTCATTTAAGCAAAAAAGTGGATTATGCTACTCAGCACGAGATGTTGCTATTTTTCGAGCCAAATATACAAATATTCCCATAATACTTGGTTCAGCTACTCCATCGTTAGAAAGCTATTTTAACGCAATTAATCGTCGTTACCGAATGTTGCGCCTATTATCTCGTGCTGCTGATAAAGCAGAACTTCCTAACGTAATTTGTATTGATACTCGAGTTGTAAAAGCTAGAGAAGGATTATCCGATCCGATTATTAAAGCCATAGAAAAAAATCTTACATTAAATCGGCAGAGTTTAATTTTTATTAATCGTCGTGGTTTTGCACCAGTATTAATGTGCAAATCGTGTGCTTGGACTGCAGCTTGTACCCGTTGCACGAGTCGCCTTGTAGTACACTTACGCGAGAAAAAACTACGTTGTCA
Source organism: Nitrosomonadaceae bacterium (assembly GCA_024644425.1). Taxonomy (GTDB): domain Bacteria; phylum Pseudomonadota; class Gammaproteobacteria; order Burkholderiales; family Nitrosomonadaceae; genus BJGV01. Next base: position 30,441 of record JAHELA010000002.1, on the reverse strand, counting down.
TTACTGTGGTTATGTAGAAGATATTTCACCCGTTTGCCCCAAGTGTGGCGGACAGGAAGTTGCTCCTTTTGGTCATGGGACGCAGAGGATAGAATCGGTTCTAGCAGAACATTTTCCTGATGCAAGAATTTTGCGGATTGATCGGGATAGCACCCGTCGCAAGGAAGCATGGAAAGAAATACTAAAAGATATTCATAATCAGCATGTAGATATTTTGGTTGGCACGCAGATTCTAGCTAAAGGCCATAACTTTCCTAATTTAGGTCTTGTAGGTATCTTAAATTCTGATGCTTCTCTCTATAGTACTGATTTTCGTGCGGCAGAATATCTGTTTTCACAGCTCATGCAAGTAGCAGGTCGGGGTGGGCGTGGAAATATCACGGGTGAAGTATTGATTCAAACCAAGTTTCCAAATCACCCGATTTATCACGCACTTCGTAAACATAATTACGAAATATTAGCTCAAACTTTACTGGCTGAAAGAAAGCAAGCGAATTTTCCGCCATTTGTCTATCAAGCTTTGTTGCGGGCAGAGGCATCTCAGCTTGATACTGCACTGGATTTTCTTGCAAATGCAGCAAAAATGATACAGCCGACTAAAAATATGGAAATATTTGATCCAGTACCTGCTCAAATGTCTAGGCTAAAAGGAATGGAGCGAGCACACTTACTTGTACAATCCTATTCGCGCAAAGAACTACAGAAATTTCTAGTATCTTGGCGCTCAAAACTTGACAAACTACCCACTCGTAAAACACGCTGGATGCTTGATATTGATCCATTGGAATTCTAGATTAGAAAATGTTTTTCCAACTAAAATGTACTAGGCCATTCTAAGCATAGAATGCCAATTATTGATAGTGCAAAGATGATATTAGGTGTGTTGTAAATGATATCTTTATCCTACAAATAGTCTAGTGAATTTCAGCAAGTAGTTTTTTTATCATTTGTTCTGCTTGGGATAGATAGCTTCCTCCAAACAGATTCAGGTGATTCAAAATATGGTATAGATTATAAAGTGTCTTTCGAGTTTTATAGAAGTCGTCTAGTGGATAGGCTTCTTTGTAGGCCGCATAAAAGGTTGTTGAAAAGCCACCAAAAAGCTCAGTCATAGCAAGATCTGTTTCACGGTCGCCATAATATACTGCTGGATCAAATAATATGGGCTGTCCCATTCGATCAAAGCTGAAATTTCCACTCCATAAATCACCATGTAATAAAGAGGCAGTGGGAGGAGTTCCTGGAAAGAAAGCATCTAATTCGGATATTAGATTTTCTCCCAGTTTTATTAATTTACTTGTATGAAGAATTCTTTTGGCAAGCTGAAATTGATAACTAAGACGATTTTTTTGCCAGAATTGTATCCAGTCAGAAGAATATTCATTTATCTGTAATGTAGAACCGATAGTATTATTTTGTGCCCAACCAAATTTTTCAGAGGATATTTGGTGCATTGCTGCAAGCCCTCTTCCTAGCGCCGCATACCCATTGCTAGAATTATTGTTCATCTCAAGATATTCTAGTACTAACCATGCATTATTTTCATTTTTCCCCCAGCATATTGGAGTAGGAACACGTAACGTATCCGAATTTATAATTTCTTGTAGGCCTAGGGCTTCTGCTTCAAACATTGACACAGTTTCTGCATTATTTACCTTAATAAAAAAACGATGGTTATTGCCTTCAATACAGAAACTCTGGTTAATACAACCTCCACTAACAGAATAGCTCCTTTCCACAATAAAGGGGGCGTCGATTGATGTTGAGATTTGTGCAGCAATATCTAACCAAGATATCATTTGTTCAACTTACATAAAACTATACTATTTTAGGTATATATATTTTTTTGCTTGCTTGATAGCTTTTCGCACTTGTGAAGGGGCGGTGCCGCCAGTTTGATTTCGACTTTTTATTGAACCATCCAAAGTTAATATGCTATAGATATCCTGTTCTACTAACGGAGAAAACCTCTGTAATTCATGTAGAGTAAGCATACTTAAGTCACAACCTTTTTTTTCCGCATACCGTACTGCTTTCGCTACTACTTCATGCGCGTCGCGAAATGGTAGCTTTCTTTTTGTAAGATAGTCAGCAAAATCTGTTGCAGTAGAATAACCACATTTTGCCGCATCACGCATAGCATCCTTATTAATAAAAATATCATTAAATATGTCAGCATAAATACGTAGTGTTTCACTAAGTGTATCTACTGTGTCAAATAAAGCTTCTTTGTCTTCTTGGTTATCTTTATTATAAGCTAATGGTTGCGCTTTTATTAGTGTCAGTAGAGAAATAAGATGACCATTGATACGCCCTGTTTTTCCTCGTGCTAGTTCAGGTACATCTGGATTCTTTTTTTGCGGCATAATAGATGAGCCAGTGCAAAAACGATCATTTAGTTTGATAAACCCAAACGACGGACTCATCCACAGTATCAATTCTTCAGATAATCGAGACAGATGGGTCATTGTAAGTGCTGCACAGGCGCAAAACTCAATTGCAAAATCTCGATCGGAAACTGCATCAAGAGAATTTTTACAAATATCTTCAAAACCTAATTTTTGCGCTACCATTTTACGGTTGATAGGGTAACTAGTTCCAGCTAATGCTGCCGCACCAAGTGGAAGTTTATTTACACGCTTTCTACAATCAATTAGTCGTTCAACATCACGTTTTAGCATCTCGAAATATGCCATAAGATGGTGGCCGAAGGAAACTGGTTGAGCTACCTGCATATGGGTAAATCCTGGCATTACAGTATCTACATGTTTCTCAGCAAGTTCTAATATTGCTTTCTGCATATTTTTGATTAGACTTATTATGTTATCAATAGATGCGCGTAAATAAAGTCTCACATCTGTCGCAATTTGATCATTACGTGAACGTGCAGTGTGTAGTCGTTTACCTGCATCACCTACAAGATCAATGAGCCGCTTCTCAATATTGAGATGCACATCTTCTAATTCAAGTGACCATTTAAATTTGCCACTTTGAATTTCATCTTGAATCTGATGTAATCCCTTTCCAATAACAACCAGATCTTTGGCACTAATAATGCCTGTGGCAGAAAGCATCTGGGCGTGAGCAAACGATCCCTGAATATCGTATTCTGCTAATCTTCGATCAAACTCGACTGATGCAGTATAACGTTGTACTAATTTCGAAACTGGTTCGTCAAATCTTCCAGACCAGGTTTTTTTAGTAGATCTTACTAATGATTTTTTCTTTTTTAAAATTTTCATAATACCTTGTCAAAAATGAGAGTATGTGCAACCCTTTCCGAACTTCTAAACTTTATTTAGACTTGTGAAGTGACAAGTATAAATCAAAAATCACATCGGGACTCTCTACCAAATTTCCGTAACCTTGGTGTAATTCTACGTATTTTGGTTATCGTCAACGTTATGGGCTTCATAGCTGCGTTACTCAAGTCTCCAACGTGGCATGGGGTTATACGTGAATTCACCGAAATCGCAGTCGTCATCCAACCTATGTTGTTGATGAATTTGTTGCTATTGTATGGCCTATATAAACCACTTTCACGTTTATCATACGTTGTTGGGATTTCCATGGTACTAATTTTACAGTTGGTTCTAGCAACAGTAACGTATTGGTTTGGTGGCATTGTGTCTAATAACATGGATATAGGAGTGGTTGCTCGCTATTGGGTAATAAGTCTTGCGATTACTGGTACGTTACTAACATATTTTAACTTACGTAGTCGTGCACTTTCGCCCGCTTTTACGGAGGCACGTCTACAGGCGTTACAATCACGAATTCGTCCTCATTTTCTATTTAACTGCATTAACGCTGTGCTATCGTTAATTCGTACTGATCCAAAGCGTGCTGAGCATGCGCTAGAAGATATGGCAGATTTATTTCGTGTATTAATGGCAGATAATCGCCAATTATCACCGTTGCAGAAGGAAGTCGAATTATGTCGCCAGTACTTACAATTGGAACAATTACGTCTGGGCGAGCGTCTTAAGGTCGAATGGCATATAGATAATTTACCGTCTGATGCGCTAATTCCGCCGCTAGTGTTGCAGCCACTACTCGAAAATGCTGTATATCATGGCATTGAGCCTATAGTTGATACAGGTATCATAAATATTAATATATACAAAAGTCGCGATGAAGTTCACATGGTTTTGCGAAACCCTTATCAATCGGAGGGCAACCACCATAGTGGTAATAAAATGGCGCTGAATAATATTCGCGAACGACTAGCATTGCACTTTGATGCAGAAAGTAGACTAGAGAGCAAGGTTAGCAATGGAGTTTATCAGGTTCATATCATCATTCCACACGTGACTAAAGTGTGATGCAATGAGGAAACGATTGAAATGAGTAATTTCCCGTTAAGAGTTATGGTAGTAGATGACGAGGCGCCAGCACGTACCCGACTCAAAGACTTGTTGCAGGACAGTAACGAGAAAATACCAGTGCAGCTAGCAGGAGAGGCGTCAAATGGGTTAGAGGCGTTGGCATTATTACAAAAACAACATGCTGATGTAGTGTTACTAGACATTCGTATGCCCGAAATGGATGGGCTAGAACTTGCTCAGCACTTGCTCAAATTACCAGAGCCACCAGCGTTTATTTTTACTACTGCTTATGATGTCTACGCAATTCAGGCATTTGACTTGCATGCAGTAGACTATCTGCTAAAGCCTATACGCTTATCACGATTACTAGAGGCGCTGACAAGAATTAGTACAGTAACTCCTCTACAGAAGGAAATTTTGCAGAAAATTCGTCCTAGACCACGTACACACCTTAGTGTACATGAGCGTGATAAGATTCATTTGATTCCTGTAATCGACGTAATGTATCTTAGAGCCGAATTGAAATACGTGACTATTCGTACTAGAGAGAATGAGTATATATTAGAAGAATCATTGACTAGTCTGGAAGAGGAATTTCAAGAACGTTTTACTCGTATTCATCGCAATTGCTTGGTAGCAAAAGACTTTATTGCAGGATTTGAGAAAACTGAGGAAGAATATGGAGAGGCACGTTGGGTATTGTTACTTAAAGGTCTGGAAGAGAAACTTCCAGTAAGCCGCCGACAGCAACATATCATGCGAGAGCTTTGATCCTGTCGTTTGCTAAACTTATTGATTTAGGTAATATTTTTCGATTCTTAGGTTGCCACGACTTTAATGTCGCTTTCTATCGATTTTAGCAAATTTTCAATAGCTCTAAGTGTTCCAGAAATTGAGCTTGGGCAAGTACCGCAAGCACCTTGATAATGTACACTGAGTACATTATCTTTTAGACCTACCACATGAAGATCACCGCCATCACCCTGCAGATAGGGCCTAATTTCTTCGTCGAGTAAGTTGTTGATTTTCTCAAGACGTAATTGATCTTTTGGACCCAAATCTGAAATTATAGTATTTGCCGTCGCTATTGTAGTAGCAGATTGCTTATCTGCTGCTGGTGCAGCTCGGATTGGGTCAGCAACTTCACGTGCTAGGTCTGCCCAGTTAGCGCTCCCATCTTGTGTTATGGTGATCCAGCGATCTACATAAAATACATTAGTTACATGATCAATTTCAAACAACTCAGTAGCGAGAGGATCGTTTTTTGCTTGTTCTGCATTTTCATAGGAATGTGCGATACCCCAAGTTAGTGGTTCCTTTAATACAAATTTAAGTGCATTTGGGTTTGGTGTTCCCTCTATTTCAGAAATTCTTGGCATCTTATTTTCCTATCATGCGTTACCGATCGAGACATGCATTGGATCATTACCAGCCTCAGTTGAAACTGTAGCGACAGAGTTTAGCGCTGCATGTAGCGTATGCCATGGCAAGATTGCACATTTGACACGAGTAGGTAGATCGCGTACCCCAGAAAAAACTGTTAGATGCCCAAGATGATGATTACTATCAAGTTCAAGTTTGCCAATCGTCATTTCGCGGAATTCTTGGATCAGTGTTTCGGCTTCCTCTTGTGTTTTTCCTTTGACTTTAGCAGTCATCATTGATGCTGACGCTTTACAAATAGCACACGACTCACCTTGAAACGAGATGTCGTTAATATATCCCTTACTGAGGTTAATTTTAATATTCAGATGGTCGCCGCATAACGGATTATGACCATCCGCAGAGCGATTCGCATTATCTAGTGAACCATAATTACGTGGATTTCTATTGTGATCAAGGACTACTTCTTGATAAAGTGATTTTGTATTCATCATGAAAAAATCTTTTGTACTTTTTGGATTGCTGAGATCAAAGCATCAATTTCACTCATAGAATTGTAAAATGAAAAAGAGGCGCGTGTGGTTGCTGGCACTTTAAAATGCCGCATTACCGGTTGTGCGCAATGGTGTCCAGTGCGTACAGCGATACCTTCTTGGTTTAAGAGTGTACCTATATCGTGAGGATGTATCTTATCAATAGCAAATGACAAAACTGCCACCTTTTTTGTAGCGTCACCAATAATACGTAAACCTGGTATAAGGCTTATTTTCTCGGTTGCATAGTCTATTAAATCATGTTCATGTGCTTCGATTACAGACATATCAATCTCAGATAGATAATCAATTGCAGCGCCGAAACCAATTGCAGCTGCAATTGGCGGGGTGCCTGCTTCAAACTTATGTGGGATCGTATTGTAGGTAGTTTTCTCAAACGTCACCGATGCTATCATGTCTCCCCCACCCTTGAATGGTTGCATATGTTCAAGTAGAAAAGCCTTGCCATAGAGGATACCTATTCCAGTAGGACCACATAGTTTGTGACCCGAGAATGCATAAAAATCGCAATCAAGATCTTGTACGTCGATTTTCATGTGTGGCGCAGCTTGTGCGCCATCAACTAGTACTGGCACATTACGGGCATGCGCAAACTCGATCATTTGTTTGATCGGATTAATGGTACCAAGTGCATTAGATACATGTGTGATGCCTACAAATTTTGTATGTTTATTAAAGAGTTGCTCATATTCGTCGATCAATAGCTCTCCCGCATTATTAATTGGAACAACACGGATTCTCGCTCCTTTTTCTTCTGCCAGCATTTGCCACGGCACGATATTTGAATGATGCTCAAGGGTAGTCAGAATAATTTCATCACCGGAGCTAATAAACTTGCGTCCGTAACCATGAGCTACTAAATTTATTGCTTCAGTGGTGCCACTGGTGAAAATTACCTCGCGATCTTCACTTGCATTAATGAAGCACTTTAGCTTATTGCGTGATTTCTCATATTCTTCAGTAGCCGTTTCCGAGAGATAATGTACAGCACGGTTTATATTGGCATGTTGTGTGGTTTGGTACCTTATCATACGATCAATCACTGACTGTGGCATCTGGCTAGAAGCGGCGTTGTCAAAATAAACTAGTGGTTTACCATTAATCTTAAGCTTAAGAATGGGAAAATCAGAACGGATTTGTTCGATGTTGAACATTGGGGTGCCAGGTGATTTCAATAAAGATTCTGCAAGCTTCATGTTCTAGTTTTTCCGGGTCTGTTCAAGTACTGTTTGTTCTAACTGAAGTTTTAGAGACTCTATTGGGATACGGTTAATAATTTCAGCACCAAATGCATAGGTAAGTAAATTACGCGCTGTAATTTCTGATAATCCGCGACTTTTGAGATAAAATATTTCCTCATTATCAAGTTGACCGACAGTTGCACCGTGCGTACATTTCACATCATCTGCAAAAATTTCGAGTTGCGGCTTGGTATCGACCTGCGCCCTGGGGGTTAGAAGAAGGTTACGGTTCGACTGTGAAGAGTTTGTTAACTGCGCGTCTTGCCTTACCATAATTTTGCCGTTAAAAACTGCATGTGCAGCATCGTCAACTATACATTTATGTAGTTGGCGACTTGTACAATGTGGTTTCAAATGATCGATAAAAACATGCGTATCAGCAAGTTGATGGCTAGAGATCAGCGCAAGTCCATCAGCAACACACTCAGCATCTTCATCTGTCATCAGCAAATTCAAGTTGTAACGTGAAATGCGTGCACCAAATGCAACACTAATCGACTGATATTGGCTTGCTCGTGCTAGTGATACAGTGCAATTTGCCATATGAAATGACTTTTTACTGTCGCGCTGTATACGGCAATGATTAACAACTGCATTTTCGGCAAGTACTATTTCAGCTACCGTATTGGTAACATAAGCTTCTTCTTGCAAAGTAACGTAATCTTCTAGAACTGTCACCGTACTACCAGATTCTGCAATTAACAGGCATCGTGGGTGACTTGTTACTTCTTTTTGTGTTGCAATAAATAATAGATGTATTGGTATTTCTACTGCTACGTTACGTGGAACAATAATGAGTGCCCCTTCATGTAAGAACGCAGTATTGAGCGCAGCAAAAATGTTATCCTTAAATTCAGTATGATGACCAAGGTGAGGCTCTATGATTGTAAGGATTTCAGATTTTGTGGCTGACAGATTTGAAACAACAAAGCCAGAATCTTTGGATACATCAGGTAACTTTGTCGATAAATGAGGCGCATACACGCCGTCAACAAACACAAGTCTAGTTACAGTTTCTGCAAGATAGAAGTGTTCCACATCAGAAATTTGAAGTGGAGATGCTATACGCATTGGCTGAAACGACATTTTGGTAAGCGGCGAAATATCTGTGAAGCGCCACTCTTCGTCGCTTTTGGTTGGCATTCTTAATGTACTTACACGGTCAACTGCGTTGGCTCGCAGCCGATTAAGTCTCTCAAGCGGACTCGCTGATAGTTGTGACTGTCCCTGGAGTAGGCTTTTGAGATAGCTATCTCTTGTAACCACACTCATTCTTATGTCCCTGCTATAGCCGGTTGTTCAATATTAACCCAATCATAACCATGTTTCTCAAGATCAAATGCAAGTTCTTTACCTCCAGTCTTTACAATACGCCCTGATTCCATTACATGTACAAAATCTGGTACGATATAGTTCAACATGCGTTGGTAGTGCGTGACCAGTATGGTTGCATTATCTTTATTTGCGAGTTGATTAACACCATTGGCAACGATTCTAAGTGCGTCGATGTCAAGGCCAGAGTCAGTTTCATCAAGAATGGCAAGCTTGGGGTCAAGTAGAGCCATTTGTAGTATTTCGTTACGTTTTTTTTCGCCCCCAGAAAAATTTTCATTAACACTTCGGCTTAGAAAATCTGGATTGATCTCGAGTAATTTCATCTTTTCTCGAACTAAATCGTCAAACTCAAGTGGATCAAGCTCATCTTTGTTACGTTGTACTTGTGCCGTGTTATACGCTAAGCGCAGGAACTGGTTATTCGCAACACCTGGAATTTCTATTGGATATTGGAAACCAAGAAAAATACCAGTTCTAGCGCGTTCTTCCGGCGCTAGGTCCAGCAGATTCTTACCTTCAAAGGTTACTGTGCCACCCGTAATTTTATAAGCAGTATGTCCAGCAAGTACCTTGGCAAATGTACTTTTACCTGAACCATTTGTTCCCATGATCGCGTGTATTTCGCCGCTTCTGATAGTAAGGTTAATCCCTTTGAGAATCTCAATACCATTAACAGTTGCGCATAATCCACATACCTCAAGTAATATTTTGCTTTCTTGGTAAATCATCCGACACTTCCTTCAAGCTTTAAACCTAGAAGATTTGTTGCTTCAACTGCAAACTCCATTGGTAGTTGTTGAAAAACATCCTTACAGAACCCATTGATAATCATCGATACTGCTTCCTCGCTGCCAATACCTCGCTGTGCGAAGTAGAACAATTGATCTTCACCGATTTTGGACGTTGATGCTTCGTGTTCAACTTTAGCGCTGTTATTACGCACATGAATGTATGGGAAGGTGTTGGCACTACACTGATCACCTATCAGCATCGAGTCACACTGTGAAAAATTGCGGGCATCTGCAGCAGTCGGAGAAACTCTAACTAATCCACGATAGCTATTGCTGGAGTGGCCAGCCGATATGCCTTTACTAACAATAGTACTACGTGTGTTTTTACCAATGTGTACCATCTTGGTTCCAGTATCAGCCTGTTGATAATTATTGGTCACCGCAACTGAGTAAAATTCTCCAACTGAATTGTCACCCTGCAATACACATGAAGGATATTTCCAGGTGATTGCTGAGCCAGTCTCAACTTGAGTCCACGAAATACGAGAATTTCTACCTTTTGCTAGACCGCGCTTGGTAACAAAATTGTAAATACCACCGACTCCCGACTCATCACCTGCGTACCAATTTTGGACTGTAGAGTACTTGATATCTGCGCTATCAAGCGCAACTAGCTCAACAACTGCTGCGTGTAGCTGGTTGGTATCGAACCTGGGTGCCGTACAGCCTTCTAGATAGGAGACTGCCCCTCCTTCTTCAGCAACGATAAGTGTGCGCTCGAACTGTCCTGATCCTTCAGTATTAATACGAAAATAAGTTGATAGGTCCATAGGGCATTTGATTCCCTTCGGAATAAAACAAAATGAACCGTCAGTGAATACTGCAGAGTTCAATGCAGCATAGTAATTGTCACCAACTGGAACTACGGAACCAAGGTATTGCTTTACAAGTTCAGGATGTGTGTGAACGGCTTCCGTAATAGAGCAGAAAATGATACCAACCTCGGCAAGTTTTTCTTTATAGGTAGTTGCTACCGATACACTATCGAAAATAACATCAACAGCAACACCAGCAAGTGCTGCACGCTCATTCATTGGCACACCAAGTTTTTCAAATGTACGTAGTAACTCAGGATCCACCTCATCCATACTAGCCAGTTTCTTTTTTGGTTTTGGCGCAGAGTAATAACTGATTTCTTGGAAATCGATTTTAGGGTATGTAACGTTTGACCATTTAGGCTCTTCCATTTTTAGCCATTGCTCATAGGCTTTGAGGCGAAATTCAAGTAACCACTCAGGCTCATTCTTCTTAGTAGAAATTAGTCGTATTGTTTCTTCATTAAGTCCCTTTGGCGCAACATCAGACTCAATTTCTGTGACGAAGCCATGTTTGTAGGGCTTGTTAACTACATTTTGTAGTGTTGCGCTCATTAAATTACTCCAATATTATTTTGAAAAAAGAGGTAGTCTTCGGATCATTCACCCAGAGTGTTCTGCTCATTTTTCTAAACCTTAATCGGATCTTTCAAACTGAAGCTCTCGCCGCAGCCACAAGTGTTATCTACATTGGGGTTATCAAACTTGAATGAATCGTTGAGACCCTCCCGGATGAAATCTACTTTTGAGCCATCCAAAAACTGTAAGCTATTATCGTCAACCACAACATTAACATTATGTGATTCAAACAATTGATCATTAGCATGTATTTCGTCAGCGTAGTCGAAGGTGTAGGCGAAACCAGAACAACCAACTTTTTTAACACCAATGCGTAAAGCCAACCCTTTTCCACGCTTTTCAAGATTATTTCGTATTTGTTTTGCGGCGTTTTCAGTTAACGTAATTGCCATTATTATCTCCGCTTACTATCTAAAATATGATTGAAAATAAATAAATGTTTTTTTCTAACGCATTAAACTGAAGCTGTAGTGTGTTCGTTTTTCGGTATAGCTCCACGCATATCTTGCATTTGCAAAACATTCTTCTGCCTTACGTGTTGGTCATCAACAAGATGTTTTAGAGTCACCGCACCAAGGTGGTCGAAAATGAGCCCATTAAGTTTTTTCCATAGATCGTGAGTCATACACTTCTTGTCGTTGTGGCAGTTTTCCTTTCCGCCGCATTGTGTTGAATCAATTGGCTCGTCAACAGCAAGGATAATATCGGCCACCGACACTTGTTCCATATTCTTAGCAAGGCAATAACCACCACCAGGACCACGCACACTTTCCACAAGTTTGCGTTGGCGGAGTTTAGCAAACAATTGCTCAAGATAAGATAATGATATATGTTGTCGTTTGCTTATTTCAGCAAGCTTTACCGGACTGCTGTTGCCTTGCAATGCAAGATCTAATAGTGCTGTAACTGCAAACCGTCCTTTGGTTGTTAGCCTCATAATAAAAATATCTCCTTACTTAGATAAAGCTATCAAAATATGCTATGAACAACGTTTTTAATACATGATCATTTTGGTCAACTATAGAATACTTGATAGATTTAGTCAACAATTGGCATATCCTAATGATATATAGACTAAATTTAAATAGAATTAGAATTTTAGCGTTGAAAATTTGCTGCTAGTGGGGATGCACTATATTCTATGTACGTTAAAAAAATTAACATTAACTATCTCTTAGGCGCATGTGAGCTTTGATTAGTTTAATTGCACGATTCCGGAAATGATTTCCATCCGAATCTTTTACCCACATATGTAACAAACCAATAAAGAATAATTGTGTATCAATTGCCAACTGGGCGGGATCATGTGACTCATGTAGTAGCCCCTGCTCTTTTGCTCTTTCATAAGCAAGTTGCATTTTTCCTTCTATGCCTGAACAAGTTAATAAAATTTGCTGTAAGACAGTAGAAAAGTCATCTACATACTCACATTTGATCATCATAATTTCGTAAATTTGGCGAGTCTCTATACTTTCATCTAGGATTTGTATGGTTCTACAGAGAAAATTCTCTATACGAGTAAGAGGATTTTCAGAACCTTCTACCAGTAATGTGTCATCCATACGATCAATCAATGGAAGGAATACTTGTTCCCGCATAGCTTGGAATAGCTCAGTTTTATTGTTAAAGTGCCAATAGATTGCTCCTCGTGTGACACCAGCTTTAGTAGCAATATGTTCCATCGTTGTGCGGCTAACACCGCGAACCAAAAATACTTCTCGCGCAGCGTGAATAATATTTTGCCGCGTTATTTCTGCGTCTTCTTTGGTTTTACGAACCATACCTTAAGTCTCTTCAGATTTTTGTTTACATACCGTATTGTATGTATATAATTACATACATACATGAATGTAAGCAAGTTCTTTTTAACACTATATAGGATTGGTTTATGGTGGTTTTTAAGTATAAACAAAGTAATTTTTTTGATCGGCTAGCTGGTACCCACATAAAAAAGATTGCTTCACTTGTTATTAGTGTTGCGCTAGCTGCTTGTAGTAATGGTGAGCAGGAAGCACTCAGCAATCATGCTCCCAAAATGGTAATGTCTGTCAGCGTAATCGAAGTTCAGCCTACAAAAGTGCCAATTAGTGCTGAAGCTGTTGCACAGACTGAGGGTGCTAAGGAGGTTGAAATACGTCCTCGTGTAGGAGGGATTCTAATCAAGCTCTTTTACGAGGAGGGTACAGCGGTTACAGCAGGCCAGCCCATGTTCTTAATTGATCCGATCCCTTATCAGAATGCCCTAGCTCAAGCAAAAGCTCAACTTGCTGAACAAAAAGCTCGAATTGAGCAAACCAGACGGGAAGAAAATCGCTTACAAGATTTGCTAGTTACGGAATCTATCAGTCAACGTGAGTATGACAATGCAGTTTCCGATAATGCAGTTGCAAATGCTGCTTTGCAGCAAGCCGAAGTACGCGTACGTGATGCGAAACTTAATCTTTCTTATACAACTGTAACAGCTCCTGTAAATGGGATATCTGGTCGTAGGTTGTTATCAGAAGGAGTGTTGGTGGAAGCCAATACCAGTTTGCTCACTACAATTATTCAGCTATCACCAATTTGGGTGCGGTTTAGTCTTTCCGATAATGAACTTGCGAAACTAGGTGGTTATCTAAATGAAAACAACGTAAAAAACGTAACATTAATACTGCCGGATGGCACGGAATATGATCAAAGTGGCGAACTAAATTTTGCCGCAAAGCGAATTGATCCATCGTTAGGCACGCAGGAATTGCGTGCAACATTTGATAATTCTGAACAGCGCTTACTACCAGGACAGTTTGTTCGTGTCCGTGTTACAACAGGTGAACGCGAGGGGGTTTTTCTTGTTCCACAGATTGCAGTACTGACTTCTAATCTGGGTAGATCTGTTTATGTTGTAAATGAAAAGAGCGAAGCCGTGATGCGACCAGTCGTGACTGGTAATTGGATAGGAAAAGATTGGGTAATTCTTGAAGGACTCAAAGCAGGTGACAAGGTAATTATTGATAATCTCATTAAGCTTCGTTCTGGTACTCCTGTAACTCCTCATACTGTAGGCAAGAATCATGTATAGCTACCCGAGTAAATTAACCCTGGCGAGCAGATGTAACTAGATTATCATGACGACATTTTTCATCACAAGACCGATTTTTGCATCGGTACTATCCATTATCATCGTTTTGGCAGGGCTAACTTCTGCGTTACAGCTTCCCATTGCGCAGTATCCACAGATTGCACCGCCAACTGTACTAGTGACTGCGACCTACCCTGGCGCAAGCGCCGAAACCATAGCTAAAACTGTTGCAGCACCCATTGAAGAGCAGTTAAGTGGCATAGAAAATTTACTATATTTTAGTTCGAGCGCTGATTCCAGCGGTACTCTGACGATTACCGCAACGTTTGAGATTGGTACAGATGTTGATCGAGCAACTTTTAACGTACGTAATCGTGTGAATATCGCTCAATCACGTTTGCCTGATGATGTAAGGCGTATTGGCTTGACAATACAAAAACGCTCTAATGATATTTTAATAGTTATTATGCTAATTTCTAAAGAGAAAAGGCATGACACTTTATATTTAAGCAATTACGCAACGCTTAACGTCCTGGATGAAATAAAACGTATTAAAGGCGTAGGCGATGCAAGAGTCTTTGGTGGCCAGGATTATTCCATGCGAATATGGCTGCGCCCTGATCGTATGGCCCAACTAGGGGTAACAACATCGGAAATTGCTTCTGCCATTCGGGCACAAAATGCGCAGTATGCCTCCGGTAGGATAGGACAGGAACCTGCGCCCGCTGATCAACAACTAGCTTATACCGTCATAGCCAAAGGTAGGTTGTTGGAACCGGAGCAGTTCGGCAACATAGTCATACGTGGCAGCGGTTCGCGTGGTGTCCTCTATCTCAAGGATGTCGCTCGTATCGAATTGGGTTCACAAAGTTATGACGTGCGCACTACTTTGAACGGACAACCAGGTACAGGTATTCCAATTTTCTTACAATCCGGTGCCAACGCTCTTGAAACAGCGGATGCTATTAAGAAAAAAATGGACGAGTTAAGTCTACGTTTCCCCGAAGGAATGGACTATGTAGTGCCTTACGATACCAGCAAATTTGTTAAGGCATCAATTTGGGAGGTAATCAAAACTCTTGGTGAGGCAATGGTGCTGATTTTATTAGTTGTATACCTTTTCCTGCAAAGCTGGCGCGCCACACTGATTCCAATGATCGCAGTTCCTATCTCCTTGGTTGGTACCTTTGCCGGTTTGTGGTTATTTGGCTTTTCAATTAATACACTGACGCTTTTTGCTATGGTGTTGTCCATTGGAACTGTGGTGGATGACGCGATTATAGTTTTGGAAAATATTGAGCGTTTGATGGAAGAGGAAAAGTTATCACCAATAAATGCAGCCATCAAATCCATGAAGCAAGTTTCGCGTGCGGTGGTTGCAATTGTGCTGGTATTGTGTGCAGTGTTTATACCGGTAGCTTTTCTAGGAGGTATAGCAGGTGAATTATATCGCCAGTTTGCCGTAACTGTGGCCGTCGCCGTGATAATTTCCGGTTTGGTAGCCCTTACCCTAACTCCTGCTTTGTGCGCCATCCTTCTTAAAAAAACTCATGGTGAAGCTGTGTTCTTTAAGATGTTTAATCGTGGATTTATTAATTTAACTAATTTTTATACCCGTACCGTTGACCTAACAATACGACACAAAATTATTGGTGCATTCGCATTCATAGGCTTCATCACTATTGCAACTTATTTGCTTAAAATAGTTCCTGGTAGTTTTGTGCCACCTGAAGACCAGGGCTATGTGGTAACTGCAACAATCTTACCTGATGGGGCTACCCTTGCACGAACAACTAAAACTGCTGAGGCAGTACGCGCTGCTATCGCACAAGATCCAGCAGTTTCACATCAGTTTGTTGTCAATGGTTTTGATCTTATTGGTGGTGGTAATAAAACAAGCTCGGCAACTATGTTTGTTGCATTCAAAGATTGGTCCGAGCGCACAGCTACTGCAGAAGATATTGTTAAGAAAATAACTGGCATCGGCATGATGCAGCCTGATGGTTTGGCAATGGCATTTAATCCACCAGCAATTCGTGGCTTAGGCAATGCAGGGGGGTTTGAAGTTTATGTGCAAAGTCATGGTAATCCGGATCCATTACGCTTATCCGGCGTAGTCAATAACTTCATTGAGGCACTGAATCAGGAGTCGCGTTTATCTAGCATCAATACTTTTTTTCGACCTACGGTACCACAGTTCTTCGTTGAGGTAGATGAAGCTAAGGCAATTTCTCAAGGTGTTCCGATCACCGATATATATGCCACCTTACAAAGCACAATGGGCTCTTTCTATGTCAATGATTTCAATCGATCTGGACGTACTTACCGTGTACAAATGCAGGCAGAACCGCAATATCGTATGAATCCAGAGGATCTTGGCAGAGTGTATGTGCGTTCACAATCTGGTGGAATGGTTCCTTTATCTGCTTTAAGCAAGGTACGTGATTTAGTCGGTGCAGAACAATTAGAACGATACAATGGCTTACTTTCCGCAAGAATACTTGGGAGTGGAGCGCCAGGTGTTAGCTCGGGCGATGCTATCAAACTAGTGGAAGAAGTTGCAGCAAAAAACTTGCCAGATAATTACCACATTTCCTGGACAGGACAAGCCTATCAAGAAAAACGTACCGGTTCAGCAGCGATTTTTGCTTTTAGCTTTGCCATCATCATGGTTTTTCTGATTTTAGCTGCACAGTTTGAAACTTGGACGCTGCCACTAGCAGTGATTATGGCTGTTCCCTTTGCACTAACTGGGGCGTTATTTGCCGTGTTATTTCGTGGCATGCCTAATGATGTATATTTCCAAGTAGGTTTGATTGCTTTGATAGGACTGGCTGCAAAAAACGCCATTCTAATAGTGGAATTTGCGAGTCAGAAAATGAAAGAAGGTATGCCAGTTGCACAAGCAGCAATTGAGGCTGCACGTTTGCGTTTCCGTCCAATTGTCATGACCTCAATGACTTTTGTATTGGGAATTGTGCCACTTGTAATTGCTACTGGTGCCGGGTCAGCTGCACGCCAGTCAATGGGCACAGGGGTATTTGGCGGCATGATATTTGCGACCTTCATTGCCACTATATTTATTCCATTATTTTTTGTTTGGCTTACCCGTAAACACGCAGAGAAGCCTACTGATCATGTAGCCAAGAGAGAAGAATGAGATCAAGGCTAAGACAATTATATCTATTGATAGTAGTTATCGTTTTTCAGGGATGCATGATTGGCCCTGATTATAAGCGCCCTGATAGTAGTAGTGTTGTTCCATCAGAATTCGCTTTTGACAGTAATACTTCAGATACTCAAGATGAGATGGCAACTTCCATTTCAAGTACCTGGTGGGAACTTTATCAAGACCCCGTACTAAATAATCTGGTAGCTAAAGCACTAGAAAATAATACGGATATCAAGTTGGCTGTGGCACGAGTAGAAGAGGCAGATGCTTATTTACAAGAGGTGGGAGCCGCATTGTTTCCAACTATTGACTTCAAATCAAATGCGACACGGTCCCGTATCTCAGAAGTAAGCGTTATTCCTGTTTTCCCGGGACTTAATGCTGTACGTCAGATTTATAGGATCTCCCTTAGTTTTGCATACGAGCTAGATTTTTGGGGGAAAGTGCGTCGTGCTAAAGAGGCAGCAACTGCACAGGCGCTAGCAACACACTATGCTAGAGATACTGTTTATCTATCACTTTCTGGTCTAGTTACTACTAATTATTTGCTGTTACGCAGCCTCGATGCGCAACTTTCCGTGTCCCGCGATATCTTGCATGACCTTGAAGAAAGTTTGAGAATCACCAAGCAACGTTTAGCATCAGGCTTTAATTCAGCGTTGGATGTTTACCAAGCTGAAACGATCCACTCTAACAAGGTGGCAGAAATTACCGAGCTAACGCGTCAGCGCGCCATTAGTGAACACCAGTTAGCTGTACTGACTGGTTTACTTGATCTAAAACTGGAAGAGGGCGACATCGAAACTTTGCCAATACCACCTTCGCCGCCAGCGGGCTTACCTTCTAGTCTGCTGGAAGCTCGACCTGATGTGCGTCAAGCTGAAGAACAAGTGATTGCCGCAACCTCGAACATTGGTGTTGCTAAAGCAGCGCTTTTTCCTAGTATCATGCTTACATCTAGTTTTGGTAGGGAAAGTATAACATTAGGTAATTTAGTTAAATCGGCTGCAAATATATGGACAGCTGGCGTACACCTGAATCTGCCCATTTTTGATGCCGGCAGGCTGCTTGCGCGGCTGGATCAAGCTAGTGCACAACAAAAGCAAGCTTTAGCCTCATATGAGAACTCAATACGAACGGCATTCAGAGAAGTGAATGATGCCCTAGTTGCCGTGCGTCAAAGTTCAGAAAAGGAGACTGCTTTGCAGGCAAGCAAGGATTCGGCTAGAAAAGCATTACAAATTGCGGAGAATCGTTATAAATCAGGTTTTTCAGGGTATTTTGACTTACTGGTTTCGCAAAGAGCGCATAACGATGTAGCATTAGCAGTTATCCAGAGTCGTCAGAATAGGTTGATAGCAACTGTTGATTTATTTAAGGCACTTGGCGGCGGTTGGGAAGCTGAATCTTTAAGGCGTACACCATTAGGGTTTCTAAAGTTTCTTAATAAATAGCTGAGTTTTTTTCATACTAAAATATCAGGTTAAACTCAGTTCACGCTATGATTTTTCCGGAAGTTAATCAATGCGCGCCACCCGTTTAGAAAAACCACCAGTCAATCGCAACGATTGGAAAACCATTTGTACTTTATTACCTTATTTATGGGAATATAAAGGTAGAGTAGCACTAGCATTGATGCTATTAGTGATGGCTAAACTTGCTAGTGTAGCAGTCCCACTGGTGCTGAAGGAAATCGTAGATGCTCTTGATCAACCAAGAGACGTATTGGTGTTGCCTGTGCTGTTGGTCATTGGATATGGTGTACTGCGTTTGTGTAGTACATTATTTGGTGAAATACGTGATGCCATATTTGCAAAGGTAACACAACGAGCTATTCGGCGGGTTTCAATTAGGGTATTCGAACACCTACATGCGTTATCGCTACGCTTTCACTTGGAGCGACAAACTGGTGGTGTATCACGTGATATTGAGCGTGGCGCACGTGGTATTTCATTTCTGCTCAATTTTATGTTGTTCAATATCTTACCAACACTATTAGAAATTGTCTTAGTGGCGGTAATTCTTCTGTCTAAGTACGATATCTGGTTTTCAGTAATCATATTTACAACCTTAATTGCTTATATTGCTCTTACGCTCATCATCACTGAGTGGCGAATGATTTTTCGTCGCACCATGAACGATATGGATTCAAAAGCGAATACTCGCGCTATAGACAGTCTTCTAAATTATGAGACAGTAAAATATTTTGGCAACGAATCGTGGGAAGCAAAACGTTACGATGAGCATATGCAAGAATGGGAGATTGCGGCAGTACGTAACCAGACTTCACTTTCAGCACTCAATGCAAGCCAAAGTGCAGTTATAGCACTAGGAATGACTTTATTAATGTTATTGGCGGCTGATGGCGTGATCAAGGGATCCATGACGTTGGGAGATCTAGTGTTAGTCAATGCTTTTATGTTGCAGCTTTACATGCCATTACATTTTCTTGGGTTCGTTTATCGTGAAATCAAACATTCGTTAGCAGATATGGAGAAAATGTTTGCATTGTTGAATGAAAGTGAGGAAATAAAAGATAAGCCCAATGCAATTAATCTTATTCCTGGGGATGCTACAGTTCGCTTTGAAGAGGTAAATTTTAGCTATGAAGCCAATCGTCAGATTTTATTCGATTTGAGTTTCGAAATTCCTGCTGGTCACAATATAGCCGTGGTTGGGCATAGTGGATCGGGAAAATCCACAATTTCCCGATTATTATTTCGTTTTTATGATATAAGCAGCGGCCGCATTTTAGTTAATAATCAGGATATTCGCGATTTAACTCAGCAAAGTTTACGTGCAACTATAGGTATTGTTCCCCAAGATACAGTTTTGTTTAATGATAGTATTTATTACAACATCGCTTATGGGTCTCCCAATGCAAGTTGTGAGGAGGTTTTCGAAGCGGCTAAGTCAGCACACATTCACGAATTTATCGAAAATCTACCAGATAAGTATGAGACCACAGTGGGAGAGAGGGGGCTTAAACTTTCTGGAGGAGAGAAGCAACGTGTTGCAATTGCACGTGCGATCTTGAAGAAGCCAGAAATTCTTATTTTTGATGAAGCTACCTCAGCGTTAGATTCAAAATCAGAAAAAGCCATACAGGAAGAGTTAAAGCGTATTGCTTCAAATCGTACTACGCTTACGATCGCTCATCGACTCTCTACCATCTCTGATGCAAACCAAATTTTGGTATTAGATAAGGGTAGTATCATCGAACGTGGTACCCACCAGCAACTTTTAATAGCTAGAGGTTTTTATGCCCATATGTGGGAACTTCAACAACAGGAAGAGCAGTCGAAACTGCAATTTGTTGATGATATGGAAGATAATTCAGATCTTAAATAAGGCGAGATCAATAACTAATTGATTTGTTGGGATAAGACCATATAGCTTTTTCTTGGGAATTGGTATAAAGTTCTATTTTGGCTATCCGATAGTCATTTAGATAGCCATTAAACTAGCAGTGATCAGTTATCCAGTCGTTATCCAGTCCGAAAGTAACCTATATTTTCGGTCGGAGAAAGAAAAATGAAAAAAATAATCCTGACATTATCTATAGCGATCCTATTTTCTAGTGGTGCTTTTGCGCAGTCAAGTTTGCATCTCAGATCCGAGTCTGCGTTTGTTTTAGATGCGCAGCATGGGCGGGTTATTTACGGAAAAAAAGCAGACAAAGTTAGGCCAATTGCCTCAATTACCAAGCTAATGACGGCTATGGTAGTGCTTGATGCAAAACTACCATTAAATGAAAAGATCACTATTAAGTCAGCAGATGTTGATCGCATCAAGAATACACGTTCACGGTTATCAGTGGGAGCTCGACTTACTCGTGAAGAGCTGCTGTTATTGGCATTAATGTCTTCTGATAATCGTGCGGCTGCAGCATTGGGACGGACATATCCAGGCGGCGCAAAAGTATTTGTTGAAGCAATGAACAACAAGGCATTTGAACTTGGTATGGGGAATAGTCGTTTTGTTGAGTCTACGGGACTAAGTAGCAGGAATGTTTCTACTGCTCGTGATTTAGCAAAACTGGTTGAAGCTGCACACAGCTACAAACTTATTCGTAAATGTACTACAACAGCGGTACATGCACTTAAACTCCCACATAGAAAACGAAGCCTGCTATACAAAAATACTAATAGTCTCGTGCGCCGAGGAGCTTGGGAGATTGGCGTATCAAAAACAGGGTTTTTAAAGGCTGCAGGACGTTGCTTAGTTATGCATGCACAAGTAACTGGCAAACCGGTCATTATTGTTTTACTTGATTCTTGGGGAAAGAATACTCGTATTGGTGATGCTAATCGTATTAAGAAATGGATGGAGAAGCAGCCCCGTCGTTCTGGAACACAGAGCGGTTGAATAATTCTTCTCTACAAGCCATCTTCTATTCTTCCATGTGATGATGTAATCTCTTTCAGTTGTTTCTTCTAAATCTGTTTCTTTGACACTAAAGTAGCTGAAACGCCAGAATAGCCATAAATGTAGGTGGTAACGCGGCTATTAGCAGTCCTAAAGGATGGATGGCATCGTCTTCAAATGAATTCTTAAGAATTGCAAAACCTGCGGGATTTGGAGCATTAGCAATAACTGTCAAGCCACCACCTGTAACTGCTCCGGCGACAAGCGAGTATTGGAACTCTGCACTTGTTCCCTCCAGCAAGGAGCCAAGATAAGTAAGTGCTGCATTGTCTGTAAATGCTGTGAGTATGGTTGCGCCATAAAAAAGAGTGGTATTGTCCATTCCCGCTAACATGGGTTGCAGCCACCATTTTTGTTGCCCTCCAAGTACAACAAGTCCGGCGAGGAAGAAAGCAACCATCAGTCCTTCACGTAGTATTAACCGATCTTGATAGCGTTCATATGCATGAGCAAAGCCAATAAAGAAGAGTAATAAGCCCATGAAGACCTCTGGATGATGAGCGAATACCACTACACCAATCAGAAAAAATAGGTGTATAAGTAGTACTAGCAGCGGAGCTATTGCTTGTTGGGACTCTTCTTCGTATTGCATGTGTGATAATTCACGTCGAAAGAGTAAGGTAACTACCAAAGCATTAAAAAACACAACTAACATGGCTTTCCAACCAAACGTAGAAAACATAAATGTAAAATCCCATCCCCATTTACTTGCAACCATCAATACTGGTGGAGCAGCGAACGTTGTCATGGTGCCGCCAATAGATATATTGACTAAAAGAACACCGAGCGTGACATACTTAAGCCGGGTTGTAATTCCCTTGGAATAATAGCGGTCAAGAAGAATAAGCCCAGCTAACGTCATGGCAGCGGCTTCTGTAATGAAGGAGCCTAATAGTGGTACAAATGATAATGTAATAAAGTAAAAAGCTGTTCCGTCTGACCATGGGACGATACGTGCAATTATTTTTACTATATGCATTGCAAATTGGAGAATCGGCCGACTACCAGCGATTACCATAACAGCAAATACGAACATTGGCTCGGTAAAGCTTTGCTGTTCAAGGTAAGTCGTGGCAGCTTGTTTACCATTTGTGATCAGAAACGCTACGATTAATACCATGGCCCAGAAGCCGAAGACAACTTCGACTTCACCTAAAAAGTGCCATATTCCAGCATGAGTTGGACGTGTATGAGCTAGATGCTCAAAAAATTTTGTGGAAAACGTATGAATTATTGCAATGGCAAATAATACCGCACCGATTAATTCAATTGAAGTGGGATTCATTTATATTTAGAAAGTTAGTTTATTCTTACAGCCGAGTTATACTGCAAAT
>JAHELA010000002.1:0-7323 GCA_024644425.1 Nitrosomonadaceae bacterium | reverse complement strand
TACAGCCGAGTTATACTGCAAATTAGTATTCATGTTTTTTATGGAGTCATTGAATCATTGAATAATTATATGCTTAATAATTTTGTTGTTTTGATTGACCTACTATTTCTATTAAATAGAATTTTTATTGTTTGTAAGAAACTAACCTATATTTTACATCAAGGGGCTATTCAATACAGTAAGGCGTTTATGATTACAATATAAGTTCCTTAATAAAATTCCTTCTCTAACAATATCAGACTGAAAGATACTAGAATAGAAGGATGATTCAAATTATAATTTAGTGCTTCCAATTTATTTCTTTGAGGTAATTATGACCAAAGTAAAAACTTTGATTAATTTAAGTGTATTAATTCTTGGGACGACACTGCTTGCCCAACATGCTTTTTCTGAAACTAAAAAGGGCACTAACAAAGTGACAGAGCTAATACTAACCGATGTCAAAATAGGGACTGGTGAAGAAGCAACTGGTGGTCACACTGTTAAGGTTCACTATACAGGATGGCTTTACAAAGAAACTGCATTACAGAAAAAAGGAGCAAAATTTGACAGTTCACTTGATCGCGGTACACCTTTTACTTTTCCATTAGGCTCGGGACGTGTAATTAAAGGATGGGATCAAGGGGTTGTTGGTATGAAAGTTGGCGGGCAGAGAACTTTGATTATTCCTGCTCATCTTGCATACGGTTCGCGAGGGGCTGGCGACTCAATTCCACCAAACGCAACTTTGGTTTTTGACGTAGAGTTACTTGGTCTGCGCTAGATATATGAGACAATATTATGGCAGGGTTAAGTACAGACACTCCTAGGCCCACTGAAATAAAATTGCGTCAGCAATCTAGGCTACTGGAAGTATCTTTTGCAGACGGTAAGACTTTTCAATTTCCCTTTGAATTTCTACGCGTTCATTCTCCGTCAGCTGAAGTACGTGGTCATGGCCCCGAGCAGGAAATACTGCAAACTGGAAAACAAGAAGTCATAATAAATCATATTGACCCAGTAGGTAATTATGCGATCCAACTAAATTTTTCTGATGGTCATAATACAGGGCTGTATTCTTGGGACTTACTCTATGAGTATGGTGTCCACCAAAACGATATGTGGCAACGTTATCTACAAAGAATGGATGAGGCTGGCGCGAGCCGAGCATGAATCTAAGATTTTCCTACATAAGAATTATTGTGCCATATGATCATGTGACTTCAATTAGTTTGTTTATTCAAAGTACTTATCTGTATTATGAGAAAAATTAAATATTCATGACGAAAACTACTCATTTTGGTTTTAGTTCTGTCCCAGAAACTGAGAAAGCACACAAGGTAGCAGGCGTGTTTGACTCGGTGGCAGAACGCTATAATTTAATGAATGACCTCATGTCAATGGGTTTGCACAGATTGTGGAAGCGCTTTGCTGTAGAAGTAAGCGGGGTAAAAGAAGGAAGTAGAGTACTTGATGTTGCTAGTGGTACCGCAGACTTAAGTAAATTATTTATTGATCACATAGGTGAGAGTGGGGAGATCTGGCTTACTGATATTAATAGTTCAATGCTTTCCCTAGGTCGTGACGAGATTTTAGATAGTGGAATAAACGCATTGGTTGCGCAGTGTGATGCAGAGAGATTACCCTTTCCAAAGAATTACTTTGATTGTGTGAGTGTTGCTTTCGGCCTAAGAAACATGACCCATAAAGACGTAGCATTAAAAGAAATGTTGCGAGTGCTTCGTCCAGGTGGGCGTGTTATTGTGCTTGAGTTTTCTAAAATATGGGATCCATTACAGTCTTTCTACGATAGCTACTCATTCAAAGTACTTCCAGCAATAGGTAAATTTATTGTAAATGATGAAGACAGCTATCGTTATTTGGCTGAATCTATACGTGTGCATCCTTCTCAGGAAGAATTGAAGCTATTGATGCAGCAGACTGGTTTCGAGAGGGTTGAGTACTTTAATCTTTCTGCTGGTGTTGTTGCGCTTCATAGAGGGGTTAAATTTTAGAATCTATTAATTTTTTATTTGTTACTTGTATACCGGCTAAACGCGTATTAGTGCCGCCAATATCACCCGCCAAAACACAAGCTGGCCTATCATTATAGGGTGTCATCTTAGACATCTCTAATTCTTAGTTAACATATGATAAATATGGGTCATAATATTTAGAATGACAATAAGCAAAAATCCCTATTGTTTTAATGGGGTTAAGCCTTATTTTATAAAAATAATAGGGTGTTTCGTTAACAAAAAGACGAGTGGAAAACCTACTTACAATCAATGTTGGCAGTTCCTCAGTGCGTCTCGTGCAATATATGTACGATGGCTCTATGCTCAGAAGATTCAAAGTGGCTCATTTTTCTGGTGATGTTGATCCTCAAAATATTTTGTGCACAAAACAAGATTTTCAGAATGTAGATGTCGTGGTTCATCGCGTGGTACATGGTGGTACACAGTTTGATACACCACGAACAATCGACCTTGCTGTTGAGGCTGAAATTGAACACTTGTCACTACTTGCTCCACTGCACAATTCACGAGCACTCAAATGGATTCGTGAATGCCGCGAGATTTATGATACACACATCAAACAAATAGCAGTGTTTGATACCAGTTTCTACACACACCTGCCAAAAGTAGCGGCAATCTATGCACTACCACAGAAATTAAGTGCTTTGCATGGGCTACGACGCTATGGTTTTCACGGGATCGCGCATCAAGCTTTGTGGCAGCGCTGGAGTATTCATCATCCTGAGAACGCAAAGCAAGGGAGCATTATTTCGTTGCAACTCGGGTCCGGTTGTTCAATTACTGCTACAACTGGCGGTGTTCCACGAGACACCTCAATGGGTTTTTCGCCACTCGAAGGTTTAGTAATGTCAACACGCGCAGGGGATTTAGATCCTGGCGTGCTGATACACTTAATACGAGAAAGTGGTATGAGTGTAGAAGAGCTTAATATTTTATTAAATCAAGAATCTGGTCTATATGGGCTTGCAGGTAGTAGCGATATGCGTGTTTTGCTTGCTTCTACTGACCCAGCTGCGCGAGTGGCTATTGATCTTTATTGTTATCGTGTACGTAAATATATAGGGGCGTACCTTGCGGCACTTGGTGGGGCTGATGCAATCTTATTTGGTGGAGGCGTGGGAGAGAATGCAGCAATTATTCGGGAATCAATTCTAACTGGGCTAGAATGGGCAGGAATTAAGCTTGATATTTCTAAGAATAAACTGATAAAAGAAGGTGAGCGCTGTATTAGTTCATCAGAAAGTAAAGTAGAAATTTGGGTAATTCCAGTTGATGAGTCGCAAATTTTAGCAGAGTCAGCAGTTAAAGTGCTTGGGAACGCAGGTGCAGCGGCGCAAATATAGAGGAAAAAGACATGGCTACAGCTACAGCTAAATTTTCAGAAGTTCCGAATCATCATCAGATTCCAGCTGAGGAGCTACGGTTGATAGATGCTTGGTGGCGAGCAGCAAATTATCTCTCAGTTGGACAGATTTATTTGCTTGATAATCCTTTACTAACCAAGCCCATTCAACCTGAACACGTAAAGCGCCGTCTGCTTGGTCATTGGGGAACAACACCTGGTTTAAATTTTATCTATGCGCATCTCAATCGCATAATCAATAAATATGACCTCGACATGATCTACATGGCGGGGCCAGGGCATGGCGGCCCAGCGTTAGTTGCAAGTACGTGGCTTGAAGGAAGTTACAGCGAACTATACCCAAACATATCGCAGGATACGGAAGGAATGAAGCGACTATTTCGCCAGTTTTCCTTTCCTGGTGGAGTGGGAAGCCACGTCACAGCTGAAGTTCCAGGTTCAATCCATGAAGGGGGTGAATTAGGTTACGTTTTATCACATGCATTTGGTGCTGCATATGATAACTTGGATCTTATTGTCGCCTGTGTTATTGGCGACGGTGAAGCAGAAACAGGGCCACTCGCAGCTGCCTGGCATTCTAACAAATTTCTTAACCCTGTAACGGACGGCGCTGTTTTGCCAATCTTGCATCTTAATGGATATAAAATTGCAAATCCAACAATTCTTGCACGTATTCCGCGCAATGAGCTTGAGGCACTATTTGTAGGGTATGGATATCATCCACATTTTGTCGAAGGTCGCGATCCAGAAGAGATGCATCAAAAAATGGCTGCAACGTTAGATATCGTGACTGAAGAAATACGTGCAATTCAAAAGTCAGCGCGTATCGATGGCAGCACTAAACGCCCAAACTGGCCAATGATCATTTTTAAAACCCCCAAGGGATGGACTGGTCCGAAAGAAGTTGATGGTAAAAAAACAGAAGATCACTGGCGCTCACACCAAGTACCATTCTCTGATACAGCCAGCAATCCTCAGCACCTACAATTACTTGAACAGTGGATGAGAAGCTACCATCCCGAGGAACTATTTGACAGCAATGGCCTTCTGAAAAATGACATTGCGAAACTTGCTCCTCGAGGAACGCGTCGTATGGGATCAAATCCACATGCTAATGGCGGACTACTACTCCGAGACCTACGATTACCCGATTTTCGTGACCATGCTCTGAGTGTGCCGCAACCAGGGCAGGTAATAGCGGAACCGACGCGCATCATGGGTCGACTTCTACGTGATGTAATGCAAATTAATAGTAAAACACGTAATTTCCGTGTCGTGGGTCCGGACGAAACTGCCTCTAACCGTCTTGGAGCTTTGTTTGAAGTTACTGACCGTACTTGGCTTGCCGAGAAATTACCGGAGGATGAAAGTCTAGCACCTGACGGTCGGGTAATGGAGATTCTCTCTGAACATACCTGCCAAGGCTGGCTTGAGGGGTACCTTCTCACAGGGCGTCATGGCCTATTTTCCTGTTATGAAGCATTCATCCATATTGTGGACTCAATGTTTAACCAGCATGCCAAGTGGCTCAAGGTATGTAACGAGATAGCATGGCGACGTCCAATTGCTTCCCTCAACATCTTGTTAACTTCCCATGTATGGCGCCAGGATCACAACGGGTTTTCTCACCAAGACCCTGGCTTTATAGATCATGTTGTGAACAAAAAAGCGGATATTATCCGTGTCTACCTTCCCCCGGACACAAACACGCTACTATGTGTCACCGATAATTGTTTGCGCTCGCGCAATCTTGTTAATGTAATTGTTGCAGGAAAAAATGAGCAGCCACAGTGGCTTTCAATGGATGCTGCTATCAAACACTGTGCAGCAGGCATTGGCATCTTTGAATGGGCAAGTAGCGATATTGAAGGTGAGCCAGATGTGGTTATGGCTTGTGCAGGGGACGTCCCAACTCTTGAGACGCTAGCAGCTGTTGACTTACTACGCCGGCAGTTACCAGATCTTAGAGTGCGAGTAGTAAACGTTGTAGATTTAATGACATTGCAGCAACAGGAAGAACACCCACATGGTCTATCAGATCGTAACTTTGATACCCTTTTTACTACCGATAAACCTATCATTTTTGCCTATCACGGTTATCCTTGGCTTATTCACCGGCTAACATACCGTCGTTCCAATCATAAGAATTTGCATGTACGTGGTTATAAGGAAGAGGGCAGCACATCTACTCCATTCGATATGGTAGTGCGCAATGATCTTGACCGCTTTCATCTGGTAGCTGATGTTATTGATCGGGTGCCAAAACTTGGATATCGAGCAGCTCATCTCAGACAGTACGTACGTGACAAACTTATTGAGCATCGTGAGTACATTAGGTTCCATGGCCAGGATATGCCAGAAATTTTAGAATGGAAATGGCCTATTAATTCAGGTAAGGCCTCGTGAACAGCTTATCTAAAAACCCGCTGCATAGTCTTGTAGAACTCGGTCAGAGTGTATGGCTTGATGATCTCCGACATTCTTGGCTTCATGACAACACACTTGCAAGACTGATCAATGAGGACAAAGTAAGTGGAGTAACTTCAAACCCTACAATTTTTGAGAAGGCAATTATAGAGACCCACGATTATGATCTTCTGATAAATAATCTTTTACATGGGGGTCGTAGCATACAAGAAATTTATGAAACTCTTGTCGTAGATGATGTACAACACATATCTGATCTATTGATACAGATTTATGAAGAAACAGGTGGTCGTGATGGTTATGTGAGCCTCGAGGTTTCCCCACATCTTGCGTACGACACTAAAGGGACCATTGCCGAAGCCAAACACCTATGGTCTCGTGTTGCAAGGCCAAATCTTATGATAAAAGTGCCTGGCACGAATGCTGGTTTGCCTGCAATACGTTATCTAATTTCTGAAGGAATTAATGTTAACGTAACATTACTATTCAGTGTAAATCGCTACCGTGACGTGGCCCAAGCGTGGATGACCGGTCTAGATGATCGTCTAGCAAAGGGTGCCAATATCAATAAAATAGCATCCGTCGCCAGTTTTTTTTTAAGTCGCATCGACATGTTGATTGATTCTAAACTAGATCAGATCAGTGCTCCCATTGCTCAAAAACTACGCGGTCAAGCAGCAATCGTCTGTGCTCATCAAGCTTATCAGGAATACCGAAAAATTACAGGCGAAGAGCGATGGAAAAGAATCGAAGCTAATGGTGCAAATACACAGCGTCTTCTATGGGCTTCAACTTCTCCTAAAGACCCAGCATATAGTGATGTTAAATACGTAGAGGCGCTAATTGGTCCTAACACTATTAATACTATGCCAATTAAAACCATAGGTGCTTATCGTGATCATGGTATGCCGGAATTACGGATAGAGGAAAAGATAGATGAAATACGTGAGCTGTCCGATGATCTTGCTGCTTTAAATATAAAGTTTAATGCGGTAAGCGACGAGCTAGAACGTCAGGGGGTAGAAAAATTTATTGAGCCGTACGACAGATTGCTTGCCACGCTTGCACAGCGCTCACAAGAAATTGCATCTTGATACAAGGTTATTCACATTAGATGAACTTTGGCGAATACAAATATTTAAGTAAATATAATTTGGCAGCATCGCAAGAAAAATACTTATACATGGACGATGTGACTTATTTGTAGGTCACTGATGTTAAGTATTTTCAATAGTTTGAATCAGTCTATATCGACATCTGACCGATATACCCACGTTGGCTTTTTCCGGGTTAAATGGTAAT
Source organism: Nitrosomonadaceae bacterium (assembly GCA_024644425.1). Taxonomy (GTDB): domain Bacteria; phylum Pseudomonadota; class Gammaproteobacteria; order Burkholderiales; family Nitrosomonadaceae; genus BJGV01. Next base: position 213 of record JAHELA010000002.1, on the reverse strand, counting down.
TAATAATACCAGTATTTTTTCTATGTTAAAGAAATCTAAGAGTAATGACTAAAATAGTAGAGGAGAACCCAAAACACAACTGGCACGAATGCACAGTGGATGCCGTGTTACAAAGCTTAAAAACAACAGTCAAAGGTTTAAATCAGGGGGAAGCAATTACACGGCTAAAAACTTATGGTCCTAACCGTCTACCAGAAGCAGCAAAGCGAAACG
>JAHELA010000186.1 GCA_024644425.1 Nitrosomonadaceae bacterium | reverse complement strand
GTATCGTCGCTGATTCAGTTCCGCACAATGAATGGATTGAGACTCAAAATAAAGCTAAAGCACTGCTTAGAGCTGCAGAAATAGCAGAAAATGGGCTAGACAGTAAAGTAGAGTAAAGTTTAAAATTTAATTCGAATTTTTCATGGTCTTTCATGAACCCAATGAAGCAACATATCCATTATAGGCCGAGCTTTATCAGACTTGTCATGATTCACAAAAAAGACCACAGCAAAGCGTTTTCCTGATTTATTAAGCATGTATCCTGCCAATGTTCTTACTCCGTTCAGTAACCCTGTTTTAATATGGGCGCGACCTGAAAAAGCTGTTTCATTATATTTTTTCTTCATAGTGCCATCTACTGCTAATATTGGTAGGGACGATACGAATTCAGGCATCATAGGACTTTGAAACGCTGTAAGCAAAAGTTCACCAACGTGGCGTGTGCTAATACGACTTTTACGTGATAATCCTGATCCATTCTCTATTAATAATTCAGGGAAATGAAGATTCTTTGATCTAAGCCATTGTCTAATTGCAACATTCGAATTAGTGAGGGTGGCGGGACCATTGCTACTAGCCGTACTAAGGGTTAGGAATAATTGGCGTGCCGCAATATTGTTACTAAATTTATTAATGTCGCGAATGATCTCTGCAAGTGGAGGAGATTGGTAGGATTCCAGTAATAGTTTTTCATGCAGTGTAGCGCCATTACGTACACTACCATTAAAAATTCCATTTTGTTCCTTCCATAGCTTTTTGAAAAGGCCTAGTGTATATGCTGGGCTACTATGTAGACTGAGAAGAAGAGTTTTTTCACCGCAATTGATAGAATAGCTTCCGTTGAGTGTTACAGAAGGGCTATGATTGTCTTTAACATCAACACGAATATCGGCATCGAGCGTATTACGCCATTCGCTACAACTATCATTGGTGAGCTCAAGATTGTTATTAAGTTCGATTAATTCCGGTAGTGGATTAATAATGATACGAACAGTTCCACTTTCGGGTTGAGGAATTATGCGTAGCTCAACCGCACGGTAGTTTACCAACAAAGCTTCAGGAGCCGTGTTGTAAGAACGATAGGGCTTATTGTCGAAAGCTGCTGGGTCTCTAATGGGTACATTGAAGTAACTGTTATCAAGGAGAAGGTCGCCAGTGATTTCTCTTAAGCCGGTTTGGCGTAGGCTGCGAACAAGCTTCCAGAAATTTTCTAGATTAAGTCTGGGATCTCCGTAACCTTTAATTACAAGATTGCCTTGTAATTTGTCACCTTTCAAAACACCATTCGAATACAACTCAGTTTTCCAGGTGTAGGCCGGACCTAGTAATTCAAGTCCCGCATAAGTAGTGACTAGTTTCATCACAGAAGCAGGATTCATCGGTTTGTCAGAGTTGAAAGCGATAAGTGGATGGGCCGCACCAATTTCATGAACATAAATGCTAACCGCAGATTCTGAAATTTCTGACTGATTAAGTGCATGCCTGATTGAATCTGGCAATTGTTTCGAGAAAACAGGTATCGCTACTGCGTAAAGTATAAAATACAGGACAGGAGATAACTTAAAGGGAGTCATTGTCAGAGTGTAACCAATGTTAATTGCAAAAGGACAAAAATCTTAAGTGCGATTTTTAGCATGAATCGAGTGCTTGTAATATTCCTGCTACTAAGAAATCCATTTCTTGTTCGCTAATGATATAGGGCGGCATGAAATAGACGGTATTTCCTAGCGGACGAAGTACTAATCCTAGATTTAAAGCTATTTGAAAAAATTTTCCAGGAAAGTTTGGGTTATCAGTTTCTACTTCAAATGCCCAAATCATGCCGCAATTGCGGAAGTTATTCACTTTAGGATGTGACATAAGTAATTGCGTTGCGTTGTTCAAGTAGTTTATTTTCGCAAGATTAGCTTTAATAATATTGTCTTGTTTAAATATATCTAATGTAGCGAGCGCAGCGCAACAAGCGAGTGCATTTCCAGCGTGTGTATGCGAATGCAAAAAACCGCGTGTAATATCTTCGTGATAAAATGCTTGATAAATTTTATCATTGGTCATTACTATTGAAAGTGGCAGATATCCGCCACTTAATCCTTTTGCTAAACACAAAAAATCTGGCGTAATTTTAGCTTGCTCACAGGCAAACATAGTTCCCGTTCTGCCAAAACCTACTGCGATTTCGTCAGCGATCAAATGTACTTGATATTTTTTGCATATATTACTTGCGTACTTAAGATAATCAGGGTGATACATAC